>JAEWAG010000297.1 GCA_023391775.1 Pseudomonadota bacterium
GCCCTGGCCGCAGCGGCCGCCGCGTACCGGCCGGCGAGCGCGGTGATCGCGCACTCGATGGGCGCGGCCACCACCGTGCTGGCCCTGCGCGACGGGCTGCGCGCAGAACGGGTGGTGCTGCTCGCACCGTCGGCGGACATGCAGGCCGCCGGCGACCGCTTCGGACGCATGATCGGCCTGCCGGCGCCACTGGTCGCGCGCATGTTCCGCGGCTTCGAACGCCAGCTCGGGGTGGAGGTGGGCAGCCTGGGCATCCATCGCTACGTTCCGGACTTCGGCATCCCCGCGCTGGTTGTCCATGACGTGGAGGATGCCGAGGTGCCTTGGGAAGAGGGCGAGCGCTACGTCCGCCTGTGGCCTGGCGCCCGGCTGTTGAGCACCCATGGCCTGGGCCACCACCGCATTGCCGGCGAGCCGGCCGTGGTGGAGGCGGCCCTGCGCTTCCTGCGCGGCGAGCCGGTAGGCGAGCGCGTGGTGTCCTCGCCGAACCTGCCGTTCGGACTGGCCTGATCAGCTGTTCGGCCACTTTTCGTGATTGGTTTCACAATTTATTGACACTGGCCCCGGGCGCCGGCACATTGCGCGCCCTGAGGATCCGACCACGTAACGCGTTCCTGCCGCCCGCGCCCCGCGCGAAGGGGCACGGTGCGCCGCATGTCGCGTGGGTTCCCTCGGCCGCCCGACCGGCGGTAGCCAGCCCCGCTTCGCGTGCCGCATGGATGCGGGGACCACACACACAAGGAGAGCCATGAACCGTTCGATGCTTCTCGCCCTGCCGCTGCTGCTCGCCGGCTGGTCCCAGTCCGCCCAGGCCCAGGTCTCGCCCGCATGGGACGAGTACCGCAAGAGCCAGGCCTCCGGCGAGGCCCAGGCCGCCCCGGCGCCGGTCACCGCGCCGCCGCTGGGCGAGGGCGACTACTACCGCCCCGCGTCCTCCGCCAGGCGGAACGGTGGCGGCTTCTTCATTGGTGCCCAGGCTGGCCAGGGCTGGATCTACGAGGACGTGGACCAGGACGTGCTGTCCTTCAATGGCGGCTACCGCTGGCAGGCCGGCTCCATCGCCCTGCTGGGCATCGAGCTGGCCGCCGGCCGCTTCGACAGCACCCGTTACCAGGACGTCGCGGTCCCCAAGGCGGAGTTCCAGAGCATCGGCTTCACCGGCCGCTTCAACTTCGGCGTGGACAACCCGGTCTACGGCCTGGTCCGCGCCGGCTACTGGACCGCCGAGGCGAAGGCCGGCCAGTACAGCGACGAGGCCGACGGCGGTTATGCCGGCATCGGCCTGGGCGTGGACATCGGCCGCCACTTCAACGTCAACCTGGTCTACAGCAACTACGTCTACGCCACCGAGTACTACTGGGAAGACGAGTTCACCCTCAACCGCGCCGACATGGTGACCTTCGGGGTCGAGGCGCGGTTCTGATGCCGGCGGGGCGGGTGGCTCTCCCGGGCCATCCGCCCTTGTTCCTGCGTCGAGCTCCAGAGGGTCGCCGTGCATGGCCGCGTCATGCGTGGCGGCTTTCCCTTCCCGAAGTAGCTAACGGGCTGTTGAAGCACGTCCGGGTTGTCTTGCGGGGAGCCGAACTCATCCGACGATCTGCCTTTCCCGCCTAGCGCCGCCAACTCGCGGCACCTTCTGGCGCCGGGCTCTCGCTTCTCCGTGTTCGCCGCCGGCGACCATCCACGCCCAGCCTGATTGCCGGGCCAGCGAAAGCGTGCCGCCGCGGGGCGCTGCTCCGAGCTTCAATCCGACATCCCGAAGCTGTCCGCACCGGCAAGCACGGCACCAGCAGCCGCTGTCGCATCAGCGGATTGGCCGCCCCGGCGCCACCGCGCCAATGTCACGCTGCACCGCGGAAATCGGTTTCAGAAGCAAGCACTAGAATCGGGGTGTTTCCGACCTCCGGTGCACCGCGATGAGCACGCCCGCCAGCCAGCTTCACGGGGCCAACCCCGAAACCCGTCCCGACACCTCGCCGTTGCGGTTCGTTACCGCGGCCAGCCTGTTCGACGGGCACGACGCGGCGATCAACATCATGCGCCGGCTGATCCAGGCCCAGGGCGCGGAGGTGATCCACCTCGGCCACAACCGCAGCGTCGAGGACGTGGTCCGCGCCGCGCTGCAGGAGGACGCCGACGCCATCGCCCTGTCCAGCTACCAGGGCGGCCATGTCGAGTACTTCAAATACATGGTCGACATGCTGCGCGAGAAGGGCGCGTCCCATATCCGCGTGTTCGGCGGCGGTGGCGGCACCATCACCCCCGAGGAGATCCGCGAGCTGGAGGCCTACGGCGTCGAACGCATCTACCACCCCAACGACGGCATGAAGATGGGGCTGGTCGAAATGATCGAGGACGTGGTCGCGCGCACCAGCGCCGCGCGCGAGCAAACCCAAAACCGGGGTCAGAGTGCAATTTCCTCCGACTCCAGCGCAGCAGCCGGCCAGGCCAGCGGGAAATTGCACTCTGACCCCGGTTTTCCTTCCGGCCTCGACGAGTTCGCAATCGCCCGCATGCTTTCCAGGATCGAGGACGGCGCCTTCTCCGAAGCCGAGCTCGCCCTGATGCGCCGAGGCTGGGCTTCAGGCTCCAACGAATCCCGAATCACGAATCCCGAATCCCGGCCGACCACCCCAGTGGTCGGCATCACCGGCACCGGCGGCGCGGGCAAGTCCTCGGTCACCGATGAGCTGCTCAACCGCTTCCTCGCCAGCTTCCCGGCCATGCGCATCGCGGTGCTGTCGGTGGACCCGACCCGCCGCCGCACCGGCGGCGCGCTGCTGGGCGACCGCATCCGCATGAACTCGCTGCGCAGCCATCGCGTGTACATGCGCTCGATGGCCACCCGCCGCCAGAACAGTGCCACCAACACCGTCCTGCGCGACTGCATCGGCTACCTCAAGTCGCTGGACTTCGACCTGGTGATCGTGGAGACCGCCGGCATCGGCCAGTCCGATTCGGAGATCGTCGACCTGGTCGACTTCCCGATGTACGTGATGACCAGCGACTACGGCGCGGCCAGCCAGCTGGAGAAGATCGACATGCTCGACTTCGCGGAAGCAATCGTGCTCAACAAGTACGACCGCCGCGGCGCCGAGGACGCGCTGCGCGACGTGCGCAAGCAGTGGAAGCGCAACCGCGTCGCCTTCCAGATGCCCGACGAGGATGTGCCGGTCTACCCGACCATCGCCAGCCAGTTCAACGACCCCGGCGTGAGCTGGATGTTCGCCAACCTGTGCCGCCTGCTGCGCGAGAAGTCCGGCGCCCGCAGCGCGCACTGCGATTTCGAGCCCGGCATCGACACCTCGCTCAAGGAGCCGCGCGCCACGGTGCTGATCCCCGGCAGCCGCGTGCGCTACCTGGCCGAGATCGCCGAACAGGGCAGGGCGATCAACCGCCGCATCGAGACCGAGGCACAGACCGCCGCCCGCGCCCAGGCCTGTTGGGAAGCCCTGCGCGAGCTGGAGGATGCGCAGCTGCCCGAGGCCCTGGCGCTGTATCCGGCCGAGGCCCTGCAGGACGGCGGCGACCGCTCCCTGCTGACCCTGCGCCAGCGCTACAACGACGCCATCCAGTCGCTTTCCAGCGATGCCCTGCGCCTGCTGCGCGGTTGGCCGCAGCGGCTGAAGTCGATCACCGACGACGTCACCGAGTACCAGGTCCGCGGCAAGGCCATCCGGGTGGAGAACTACCGCGAGTCGCTCAGCCACCAGAAGATCCCCAAGATCGCCGCGCCGACCTACCGCAGCTGGGGCGAGCTACTGACCTTCCTGGGCAAGGAGAACCTGCCCGGCAGCTACCCCTACACCGGCGGCGTCTACCCGTACCGCCGCACCGGCGAGGACCCGATCCGCATGTTCGCCGGCGAGGGCACGCCGGAGCGCACCAACCGCCGCTTCCATTACCTCTCCGCCGGGCAGCCGGCCGCGCGCCTGTCCACCGCGTTCGACTCGGTCACCCTGTACGGCGAGGACCCGGCACCGCGCCCGGACATCTACGGCAAGATCGGCACCTCCGGGGTCAACATCCCGACCCTGGACGACATGAAGAAGCTGTACTCCGGCTTCGACCTGTGCGCGCCGACCACCAGCGTCTCGATGACCATCAACGGCCCGGCGCCGATGATCCTGGCGATGTTCCTCAACACCGCGATCGACCAGCAGGTGGAAAAGCACCTCAAGGCCGACCCGGAGCGCTGGGCGCAGGCGCAACAGAAGATCAACGCCTTCTTCGAAGGCCGCCAGCGCCCCCGGTACCACGGTGACCTGCCGAAGGGGAACGACGGCCTGGGCCTGGGCCTGCTGGGCATCACCGGCGACCAGCTGGTGGACGCCGAGACCTACGCCGCGATCAAAGCCGAGACCCTGCGCACCGTGCGCGGCACCGTGCAGGCCGACATCCTCAAGGAGGACCAGGCCCAGAACACCTGCATCTTCAGCACCGAGTTTGCCCTGCGCATGATGGGCGACATCCAGCAGTACTTCGTCGAACACCAGGTCCGCAACTTCTACTCGGTGTCCATCTCCGGCTACCACATCGCCGAGGCCGGGGCGAACCCGATCAGCCAGCTCGCTTTTACCTTGAGCAACGGCTTCACCATCGTCGAGTACTACCTGGCGCGCGGCATGAAGATCGACGACTTCGCGCCCAACCTGTCGTTCTTCTTCTCCAACGGCATGGACCCGGAGTACACCGTCATCGGCCGCGTCGCCCGCCGCATCTGGGCGCGCGCCATGCGCGAGCGCTATGGCGCCAATGAGCGCAGCCAGATGATGAAGTACCACATCCAGACCTCCGGCCGCTCGCTGCACGCCCAGGAGATCCAGTTCAACGACATCCGCACCACGCTGCAGGCCCTGTACGCCCTGTTCGACAACTGCAACAGCCTGCACACCAACGCCTACGACGAGGCGGTGACGACGCCGACGGCCGAGTCGGTGCGGCGGGCCCTCGCCATCCAGATGATCATCAACCGCGAGTGGGGGCT
>JAEWAG010000301.1 GCA_023391775.1 Pseudomonadota bacterium
GGCGAGGGCGGTGGTGCTCGCGGTGGGCAACCGCGCGGCGCGGCTGCCGCTCGATCCCGCGGCGGCGGCCGCGGTCACGGCGGTCGATGCCTGGGACTATCCGGCGGTCGCCGCGATCGAGCCGGACGCCGATGTCTGCATCCTGGGCGCCGGGCTGAGCATGGTCGACGTGGTCCTGAGCCTGGCCGCCACCGGTCACCAGGGGCCGGTGCACCTGCTCTCGCGCCACGCGCTGCTGCCGCTGGCGCACGCCGCAACGGCGCCGCCGGATCCGGATTTCGACGTTGACGCCCTGCATCGGCTGGGCCTGCGCGCGCGCCTGCGCCAGGTCCGCCAGGGCGTGGCCAGGGCCGCGGCCGCCGGCCGGCCCTGGCAGTCGGTAATGGAGCGCATGCGCCCGCAGGTGCAGGCGCTGTGGCGCTCGCTGCCGGCGCCGGAGCAGCGCCGCTTCCTGCGCCACGTGGTGCGGCACTGGGACATCCACCGCCACCGCATCGCCCCGGAGGCCGCTGCGGTGCTTCATACCTTGCGCGACAGCGGCCGCCTGCACCTGCACCGCGCCCGCCTGGACCTGGTCGCCGCCGGCCCGCGCTGCGTGCAGGTCGGTGCGCGTGGACGCGACGGTCGCAGCCTGCAGCTTGAGGTCGACCACCTGGTCAATGCCACCGGCGTGGAACTGCGGGTGCAGGCCATGCGCAATCCGCTGCTGGAACAGCTGCTTGGCGACGGCCTGGCCTGCGCCGGGGCGCATGGCATCGGCCTGGCCACCGACGCGGCGGGCCGCCTGGTCGATGCGGCTGGCAGGCCGCAGGACGACCTGCGCGTGCTGGGCAGCCTGCGCATCGGCGAGGCCTGGGAAAGCCTGGCGGTACCGGAACTGCGCGGCCAGGCCGAGCAGGTGGCGCTGGCCCTGGCGGACATCCGCGGCGGGCAGCCGGCGACCGCGTGACTCAGGCGGCCGGTGCGGTTCCGTCGGCGATCGCCTGCAGCGCGGCGTCCAGTTGCGCGTTGGGCTCCAGCGCCACCGCGATCGCGCTGACGTCCGCCTCGCCCAGCGGGGGCTCCAGGGTGGCGAACTGGCTGTCCAGCAGCGAGACCGGCATGTAATGGCCGCTGCGTTGGCGCATGCGTTCGCCGATCAGGCCTGCCTCGCCCTGCAGGAACAGGAACCGCATCGGCAGGCCGGTGGCGCGCAGCATGTCGCGGTGCCGGCGCCGCAGGCCGGAGAAGGCCAGGGTCACCCGCTCGCCGGCCGCGACCCGGCGCCGCAGGTCCGTGGCGATGCGCTCCACCCAGGGCACGCGCATCGCGTCGGTCAGCGGCTGGCCGGACGCCATGAGCGCGCGTGCCTCGTCGCTGTGGAAATCGTCCGCGTCAAGGAAGGTGGCTTCCCACGCCCTGGCCAAGGCCAGGGCCAGGGTGGTCTTGCCGCTGCCGGACACGCCCATCACCACCGCCACGCGCACGGGTCCGCTCACGCCGTTTCCCCGGCTAGCGGCAGCACCACCCGTACCCGGTAGGTGCGACCGGCCTCCACCGGTTGCAGCAGGCCGTCGGCCAATGGCTCGCCATCGACGCTGACCTGCATCCCGGCGGTGCCGGCCACGCGCTCGATGTCCAGTTCGATCTCCGCGCCGCGGAACTGGCGCCAGGCCCTGGCCGAAGGCCAGTGCGAGGGCAGCTGCGGGGCGATGCGCAGGGCCGGGCCCTCGCCGCGCAGGCCGAACAGTTCCTCGATCAGGCAGCGGTACAGCCAGGCGGCGGTGCCGGTGTTGAACAGCTGGCTGGAGCGGCCGGCGGTGCGCGGATGCAGGCGCCAGGCGCCGCGGTAGTAGTTGGGGACGAATACCGGCAGCTGGCCGCGCTGCAGGCAGTCCTGCGGATCGGGACCCGGCAGCATCGCGCGCAGCACCTGCCAGGCGCGGTCCGCCTCGCCGGCGCGGAACAGGGCGTGCAGGTAGAACGCGGCGGCGTGGTTGTACACCGCGCCGTTCTCGGCCGAGCCGGGGAATTTCTGGGTCAGCCGGCCCACGTCCTCGCGCATGCCGGTATAGGGTGGCTCGATCATCGCCGCGCCATAGGGCGAGATCAGCTGTTCGTCCACCGCGCGCAGCAGCTTCGCCCGGCGCGCCGCGTCGGCCGCGCCCCTGAGCCTCGCCCAGCTCTGCGGGTTGAGGGAGATGCGACCTTCGGTATCGGCGCTGACGCCGAACACCACGCCGTCGTCGGTGATGCCGCGGCCGTACCAGTGGCCATCCCACAGGTGCGTGTTGACCGCGGCGTTGAAGGCCTCGGCGCCTTCGACGAAGGCCTGGTACGGGCGGCCGTGGCGGGCGCAGATTCCGGCCCACAGGCGCAGCGCGTGCGCGCTGGCCAGCGACAGCCAGCCGGATACGCCACGGCCCTTCCAGCCGACCATGTTCATCGGGTCGCACCAGTCGCCCTGTGCGATGTAGCTCAGGCCGCGTCCGTCGCGCTGCTGCAGCAGCCAGTGCATCGCCCGGTCCACGCGCTCGGCCACCGTGGCCCGGGAGCCGTCGCTGCCGGCCACCACCTCGTCCAGCAGCGCGTCGTCGCCGGTCTCGTCCAGGTAGGCCTGCAGGCACACCGGCAGCCACACGCAGTGGTCGGTGTGCGGCACCTGGTTGATGTACTTCAGCTCCGCCCCCTCGACCAGCAGGATGCCGTCGGGCATGGCGCCGTCGGTGGCCTGCTGGGCCAGCGCGTGCAGGAACGAGGCACGCGCGGTGGCCGGCCGCAGGTAGGCCATGCCCATGTGGTCCTGCAGGAAATTGCGGGTCTGCGGGTCGGTGGTCAGGCGGTTGGAGTCGCCGTGGTAATAGACCTGGCGCGGCAGCCAGCGGTTGGTGAAGTGGTCCAGCCAGGCATCGGGCGACTCGATCCGCAGGCAGCCGCCGCCCTTGTCCAGGTAGCGCCGCATCGCCTCGGCGGCCACGGCGAAGCCTTCCGCCGACAGGTGCCGTTCCCGCAGCGCCAGGGCCTCGGCCTCGTCAAGCACCGGTGCGAACAGGAAACGCAGCTCCTCCTCCGCCCCCGGCTCCAGCGCCAGGCGGTACTGGAAGGCCGCGGTCGGGGTCTCGTACAGCGCATCGCTTCCGGCCAGTGTCCCGGCGCCAACGATCGAGTCCGGCGCATGCAGGCCGCCCTGGCCCTCGAACACGGACTGGTTGGCTTCCCAGGCATCGGGCTGGCGCTCGTGCAGGAGCACGGTGGTGTCCTTGAACTGGCGCTGGCGCAGCCAGTCGGCCACCTTCTGGTAGGGGGTGACGCTGGTGCAGGCGATGCCGCCCAGCTCCGGCCGGTAGCTGCCGCCCTGGTTCATCCAGGACATGTAGCCGACCGGGAAGTAGGGGTACACGCTGACCCGGCGCACGCGCCCGGAGACGTTGCGCACGCGCACGCTCCACAGCTCGGCCACGTCCTCGGCGGCCAGGCGCACGGTCATGCACAGCTCGATGCCGTCGCACTGCACCGTCCAGCTCGCGTCACCGCCGCCGATGGAGAAGGCGAAGGCGTCCGGGGTGCGGTTGACCGGCGCGTGCGGGGCGGAGAACAGGCCGCCGCTTTCCTCGTCGCGCACGTAGCAGAAGCGGCCCGGATGGTGGGCGTAGTACGGCTGCTCCGGCTGCATGAAGGTCTTGGCTTCAAGCGTGGGCGCGTGCGCGTACTTGGCCGGCTCCGGCTGCATGAACTGCGCGGTCGCGTAGCCGCGGCAGTTGAGCTGCAGCAGCATGCGCCGGTTCCACAGGAAGGTGGAGGCGGCCGGCATCGCCGTGGGGCTTTCCAGCACGAAACGGCGTCCCTGGTCCTCGAACCTTCCCACGCCGGGCACCGCATTCCTGTCGACCACGTAGCTCATGCCTGCGCCTCCCGACGCGATGCCAGTTCGGATTGGAGTCTTGCCAGGGTTGCATCATCCAGCGGATAGGCGCGCATGACCCAGCCAGCCAGCAGCGCGACCACGCCGGGGATCACCGTCAGCAGCAGCAGGATGCCCAGCTGCGAGGCGTCGGACTGGGCCTGGTTGGCCACGTAGCCCATGCCCGCCAGCATCCAGGCGATGGTGGCCGAGGCCAGGGCGCCGCCGAGCTTCTGCGAGAAAGTGGCGGCGGCGAAGGTCATCGCGGTGGCGCGGCGCCCGGTCTTCCACTCGGTGGAGTCGGCGCAGTCGGCGTACATGGAGAAGGCCAGCGGCGACTTGGGCCCCAGCAGCAGGCCGACGAGGGTATTGAGCCCCAGCATCACCCAGATCTGCTCACGCGGCACGAAGTACATGGCGCAGGAGACCACGCC
>JAEWAG010000313.1 GCA_023391775.1 Pseudomonadota bacterium
GCTGCAGGCGCTCCTGCGCGGCGGGAGCCGGCGTGTAGCCGGGGACACGGGCCAGAAGCCAGGCAGCCAGCACCAGCAGCGCCGCGGTCAGCAGCGCCGCGGTGGCATGCAGCGGCCACTGGCTGTCGGGATGGGGGCGCAAGCGGGTCGGAAGGCGGGGCACCCTCAGCTGACCGTGATGCTCGGCCTTGGTTCCCGCCGCATGCAGCGGCGTGCCATGCAGTCCGGGCCGCCTGCCTTCATCGCGGCCGGCCCCGGGTATGCGAGCATCGGCGGCGGTTCCCTTCCCCTGCGCGCATGAAGCATCCCGAGCACGAGCTGGCCCCCGGCACCGAGTTCCTCCGGGCGGGCGGTTACATGGGCCGGCGCCTGGCCAGCCACGACTGGTCCGGCCACCCACTGGGACCGCCGGAACAGTGGCCGGCGGAACTGAAGACCAGCCTTTCGATCATGCTCGGCTCGCGCTTTGCGATGTGCGTGGGCTGGGGCCCGGACCTTCTGCTGTTCTACAACGACGCCTACATCCCGGTGCTGGGGGTCAAGGAGCCCACCGCGCTGGGGCGCCCGCTGCGCGAGGTCTGGCACGAACTGTGGGACGACGTCCGCGGGATGGCCGAGACCGCGATGTCCGGCACCGCCACCTGGGTGGAGGACATGTACCTGCGGATGGGGCGCAACGGCGCCCCCGAGGACACGTGGTGGACCTTCACCTACGTCCCGGTGCGCCAGGGCGACGGCCAGGTCGTGGCGATGCTGTGCATCACCCACGAGACCACGCGCCGGGTGCTGACCGAGCGGCGCCTGTCGGAGGAACGCGGCCGGCTGGCGCGGATGTTCGACCAGGCGCCGGTGTTCATGGCCATGATGCGCGGTCCGGAGCACCGCTTCGAATTCGCCAATGCCGCCTACCTTGAACTGGTGGGACGCGAGCACATCGTCGGCCAGACCGTGGCCGAGTCCCTGCCCGAGGCCGGGCGCCAGGGGTGGATCGACGTGCTGGACGAGGTATACCGCAGCGGCCGGGCGCATTCGGCACGGGATACCTACTACGTCGTCGAACCCGGACAGGGGCGGCCACCCAAGGGCCACTACCTCGACTTCATGTTCCAGCCGGTCACCGACCTGGAGGGCCGCACCGCCGGCATCTTCGTGGTCGGCATGGACAACACCGAGCGCACCCGCAACGAGCGGGCCCTGCGCCAGCGCGAGGCCGAGCTGGAGCAGCTCAACCGCGACCTGGAACGGCGGGTGGCCGAACAGGCCCAGGAACGCTCGCTGACCTGGCTGGTCACCCCGGACATGCTCGGGGTGATGACCGTCGAGGGCCTGATGGAACGCACCAACCCGGCCTGGCAGCGGGTGCTGGGCTGGACCCCGGAGGAGCTGGCGACGCGCCCGCTGCGCGAGCTGCTGCATCCGGACGACGTGGAGGAGGCCGCGCGGGTGCGCGCCCGGCTGCACGCCGGCGAGCCCCTGCTGGGGTACGAGTGCCGGCTGCGCGCCCGCGATGGCAGCTACCGGACCCTGGCCTGGGTGGCCACGCCGCAGGACGGCCGCTTCTACTGCAGCGCGCGCGACGTGACCGCGCACCGCGCCGCGGTGGCCGCGCTGGCCGAATCGCAGGCGCAGCTGCGCAACCTGTTCGAAACCAGTTTCCAGCTGCAGGGGATGTGTGCGCTGGACGGCACCCTGCTGGACGCCAACCAGACCTCGCTGGCGATCATCGGCGCCGAACGGAGCGATGTGGTCGGCCAGCCGTTCTGGGACACGCCCTGGTTCGCAGGCACACCGGGCATGTCCGAGCGCATCCGCGCAGCATTCCTGCGTGCGGCCACCGGCGAAGTGGTGCACGACGAGGTGGAGCTGCAGCTGCCAGGCAGGCAATGCGTGCTGGAACTGTCACTACGCCCGTTCCGCGGCGCCGATGGCCACATCAGCGGTGTGGTCCAGGAGGCGATCGACATCACCCGCCGCCGCCATGCCGAGCAGGCGCTGCGCCAGTCGCAGAAGCTGGAGGCGATGGGCCAGCTGACCGGCGGCGTGGCCCACGATTTCAACAACCTGCTGGCGCCGATCATGGCGGCCCTGGAACTGGCCGCCGACCCCGGCAGCAACCCCGAACGTCGTGCCCGTACCGTGGCCGTGGCCCAGCAGTCGGCCGAGCGCGCCGCCACCCTGGTCCAGCGGCTGCTGGCGTTTGCCCGCAAGCAGCCGTTGCAGACCACCGAGGTGGACGTGGCCGCGCTGCTGGAGGGCATCGGCGACCTGATGCGCGCGAGTTTCGACCCGCGCGTGCGGATCGAGGTGCGGGTCGCGCCAGACACGCCGCGGGCGCGCGCCGACGGCAACCAGCTGGAGATGGCGCTGCTCAACCTGGGCGTCAATGCCCGCGACGCCATGCCGGACGGCGGCAGCCTGGTTCTGGGCGCACGCGGCGCCGACGTAGGCGCCGGGGCTGCCCCGGGCACCCTGCGCCCGGGCCGCTACGTGGTGGTCAGCGTCTCCGACACCGGGGTGGGCATGGACGACGCCACCCGCACGCGTGCGATCGAGCCGTTCTTCTCCACCAAGGGCGTGGGTCGCGGCACCGGCCTTGGGCTGCCGATGGCACATGGCCTGGCGCTGCAGCTGGGCGGCTGCCTTCACATCGACAGCGCGCCAGGCAAAGGCACCATTATCGAATTGTGGCTGCCGGCGATAGCCGCGCCAGTGTGATTCATGACGGAGACCAATGTGGCAAGTGTCCAGCCTTCCCAGTCCCGCATCGCCCTCGTCGTGGACGATGAGCCCGGCGTTCGCATGTGCACCGCCGACGTCCTGCTGGACATGGGATACGAGGTGGGGGAGGCCGGTTCGGCCGAAGAAGCACTCGCCGAGCTGGACCGGGGCCTGCAGCCGACCCTGCTGGTCACCGCCCACCTGATGCCGGGCATGTCCGGCGCCGACCTGGCCCGCGAGGTGATCGGCAGGCGGGCGGAGGTCGCGGTGGTGGTCGTCTCCGGCTACACCAACGTGGAACTGGACCCGTCGCTGGTGCGCCTGGCCAAGCCGTTCCGGCTCAACGACCTGCGCACCTGCGTGGAAACGGCCACTGCCCGGCGCGACGCCACGGCCGGGCGCTGACGCGACGCGCCACCGGCCGCAGCGCCGTCAAGGCTGGGCCGACGCAGACGGAACGCCCGGCTTGCGCGCACCACGCGCGGTCGTGAGCGGATGCCGCCGGTCCGGCCCGGCCGCCCGGACGGGGCGTGGTGGCCCGGGGGCCGGAGCCCGATACGCA
>JAEWAG010000325.1 GCA_023391775.1 Pseudomonadota bacterium
CGATCCACCAGTCCGGTCGCGCCTGGCCCGGCGGCGGCACGGCCGCGCGCACCCGGGAGATGCGTCGCTCGGAGTTGGTCACCGTGCCCTCCTTCTCGCCCCAGGTGCTGGCCGGCAGCAGCGCATCGGCGAAGGGCACGGTGTCGGTACCGGCGAAGGCCTCCTGCACGACCACGTACTCGGCGGCGCGCAGCGCCTCGCGGATCGTGCCGATCTCGGGCATGGAATGGACCGGGTTGGTGCAGGCGATCCATACCGCCTTGACCTTGCCCGCGCGCAGCGCCTCGAACAGCTCAACGGCCGGCAGTCCCCGGCGCGCCGGGAGCGTGCCCGGCGGCAGCCGCCACAGCGTCTCCACCTCGGCGCGGTGTGCGGGGTCGTCGATCTCGCGATGCGCGGCAAGCATGGTCGCCATGCCGCCCACCTCGCGCCCGCCCATCGCGTTGGGGTGGCCGGTGAGCGAGACCGGCCCGGCGCCGGGACGGCCGAGCTGGCGCGTGGCCAGGTGCAGGTGGATCAGGGCCAGATTCTTGTCGGTGCCGTGGGCGGACTGGTTCAGCCCCATGCAGTACAGCGACAGCGCCGCCGGGCGGCGGCCGAACCATTCGGCCGCGGTGACCAGGTCCTGCGCCGGGATGCCGCAGATCTCCGCGGACATGCGCGGGGTGTACTCGCGCAGCACCTGCTTGAGCGCGTCGAAGCCGGTGGTGTGCTCACGGATGAACTCCGCATCCAGCAGGCCTTCCCACACCAGGTGGTGGAGCATGCCGTTGAACAGGGCCACGTCGGTTCCGGGCTGGATCTGCAGGTGCAGGTCGGCCATGGCCGCGGTGTCGGTGCGGCGCGGATCGACCACGATCCAGCGCACCTGCGGGTCGCGTGCCTTCGCCGCCTCCAGGCGCCGGAACAGCACCGGGTGCGCCCACGCGGCGTTGCTGCCGGCGAACAGCACCGTCTTCGCATGCTCCAGGTCCTCGTAGCAGGTGGGCGGCCCGTCGGCGCCGAAAGCCAGCTTGTAGCCGGTGACCGCGCTGGACATGCACAGGCGCGAGTTGGTGTCGATGTTGTTGGTGCCGACCAGGCCCTTGGCCAGCTTGTTGAAGACGTAGTAGTCCTCGGTCAGCAGCTGCCCGGAGAGATAGAACGCGACCGCGTCCGGGCCGTGCCGCTCGATGATCCCGGCCAGGCGGCCGGCCACCGTGTCCAGGGCCAGGTTCCAGTCCACCGCGCGGCGCGGCGCCTGCCGATGCTCCCGCAGCTGCGGCACCAGCACCCGGCCCTGGGCGCTGCGGGCGCTGTCGGCCAGGGCCAGGCCCTTGCTGCACAGCCGGCCCTGGTTGGCCGGATGCGAGGGGTCGCCCTCGACCGACACGATGCGACCGCCGGACGCATCGTGCTCGCTGTGCACCCTCACCCCGCAGCCCACGCCGCAGTAGCAGCAGGTGGTGCGGGTGGTGCGGCGCTCCGTGGCGGAGCCGGCACCTGCGCCGTGGCCGCCGTCGCCCATCAGACCAGTGCCTCCGCAACCGCGGCCGCGGGCTCGGCATCCGTCGGCGGCAGTGCCAGCCATACCTGGCCGTCGCGCAGCTGCACCGGATAGGTCCGGGCGCAGCCCACGTCCGGCGCGCAGGCCTGGCCGCTGTCCAGCTGGATATGCCAGCCATGCAGCGGACAGGTCACCCCGTCGCCGGACACGATGCCCTGCGACAGCGGTCCACCCTTGTGCGGACAGCGGTCGGCGAGGGCGAACACCCGGTCGGCCGCCGGTCGGAACAGGGCGATGTCGCCCCCGGAGGCACGCAGCACGCGCGCACCGGGCACCGGGATGTCATCGAGCGCACACACGTGCAGCCAGGAAGTCGCACCGTCCATTCAGTCCTCCAGGGTCACGGCGATGCGGCGCGCGCCGGCTTCGGCCGGGGCGCTGCCGAGGGTGATCGGCGCGTACTCGCGGGCCTGCGCACCGGCGATGCGTGCCGCCCAGGGATCGGGCAGGCCTTCCAGGGCGAACAGCAGGCGCTCGAACAGCGTGCGCCGGCTGGCCGCGTCCTCGACCACTTTCTGCTTCACGTACTCCAGGCCCACGCGCTCGATGTAGTGCACGGTGCGGTCCAGGTAGTAGGCCTCCTCGCGGTACAGCTGCAGGAAGGCGCCGGTGTACTCCTTCACTTCGTCCGCGGTCCTGACCTTGCACAGGAAGCGCGCCACCTCGGTACGGATGCCGCCGTTGCCGCCGACATGGATCTCCCAGCCCGAATCGACCGCGATGATGCCCACGTCCTTGATCCCGGACTCGGCGCAGTTGCGCGGACAGCCGGACACCGCCAGCTTCACCTTGTGCGGGCTCCACATGTTGGCCAGCATGGTTTCAAGGTCGATACCCATCTGCGTGCTGTTCTGGGTGCCGAAGCGGCAGAACTCGCTGCCCACGCAGGTCTTCACCGTGCGGATCGACTTGCCGTAGGCGTGGCCGGACTTCATGCCGAGGTCGCGCCACACGTCGACCAGGTGCTCCTTCCTCACCCCGAGCAGGTCGATGCGCTGGCCGCCGGTCACCTTCACCATCGGCACCGCGTACTTGTCGGCAACATCGGCGATGCGGCGCAGCTCGCTGGCATTGGTCACCCCGCCCTTCATCTGCGGGATCACCGAGAAGGTGCCGTCCTTCTGGATGTTGGCGTGCGCGCGCTCGTTGATGAAGCGGCTCTGCGGGTCGTCGATCGCCTCGCGCGGCCAGGTCGACAGCATGTAGTAGTTGATCGCCGGCCGGCAGGTGGCGCAGCCGTTGGGCGTGCGCCACTCCATGAAGGCGTAGGCCTGGGCATGGCTGACCAGGTGGTGCTCGCGGATGGCCAGGCGCACCTCGCCGTGCGTGCGGTCGGTGCAGCCGCACACCGCCTTGGTCTTTGGCGTCTCCTGGAAGTTGGAGCCGAGGCAGTTCATCAGGATCTGCTCGACCAGGCCGGTGCACGAGCCACAGGAGCTGGCCGCCTTGGTGTGCTTCTTCACCTCGTCCACGGTGAACAGGCCCTGCTCGCGCACCGCCTTGACGATGGTGCCCTTGCAGACACCATTGCAGCCGCAGACCTCGTCGGCGTCGCCCATGCTCGCTGCGCGGTCCTGCCCGCCGGTGCCCGCATCGCCCAGCGCGGTCTCGCCGAAGGCCAGGGTGTCGCGGCGCTCGCCGATCTGCACGCCGTCCTTGATCTGGCGGAAGTACCAGGCACCATCGCCGGTGTCGCCGTACAGGCACGCGCCGACCAGCCGGTCGTCGCGGATCACCAGCTTCTTGTACATGCCGCCGGCCGGATCGGACAGCACGATCTCCTCGGTGCCCTCACCGCCCATGAAGTCGCCGGCGGAGAACAGGTCGATGCCGGTGACCTTGAGCTTGGTCGACACGGTCGAGCCCTTGTAGATGCCGATGCCCCAGGTCGCCAGGTGGTTGGCGCAGATCCTGGCCTGCTCGAACAGCGGCGCCACCAGGCCGTAGGCGATGCCGCGGTGCGCGGCGCATTCGCCGACCGCGTACACGCGCGGATCGTAGGTCTGCAGGGTGTCGTTGACCACGACGCCGCGGTTGCAGTGGATCCCCGCGGCCTGGGCCAGCGCGGTGTTGGGACGGATGCCTGCAGCCATCACCACCAGGTCGGCGGGCACTTCCGAGCCGTCGGAGAAGCGCACCGCGGCCACTTCGCCGGCCGCGTTGCCGACGATCTCGGTGGTCGAGGTGTTGAGCCTGAAGTCCAGCCCGCGCTCGCGCAGGGACTTCTCCAGCAGCGCACCGGCCACCGGGTCCAGCTGGCGCTCCAGCAGCCAGCCGGCCAGGTGCACCACGGTCACGTCCATGCCGCGCAGCTTCAGGCCGTTGGCCGCCTCCAGCCCGAGCAGGCCGCCGCCGATCACCACCGCATGCTTCCTGTGCCTGGCGGTCTCGATCATGGTGCGGGTGTCGTGGATGTCGCGGTAGCCGATCACCCCCTGCAGGTCCTTCCCCGGCACCGGCAGGATGAAGGGCACCGAGCCGGTCGCCAGCAGCAGGCGGTCGTAGCCGGCCTCGGTACCGTCGGCGGCGACCACCCTGCGGCGCACCCGGTCGATGGTGGTGACCTCCTTGCCCAGGTGCAGGGTGATGCCGTTGTCCGCGTACCAGGACAGCGGATTGAGCACGATGTCCTCGAACTCCTGCTCGCCGGCCAGCACCGGCGACAGCAGGATGCGGTTGTAGTTCGGGTGCGGCTCGGCGCCGAACACGGTGATCTCGTACATGTCCGGGGCCAGCTTCAGCAGCTCCTCGAGCGTGCGGATCCCGGCCATGCCGTTGCCCACCACTACCAGCCGTGGCTTTTTCACAGTCCAGCTCCTGCCGTTGCCGGCTCCAGAAGACGCGTCATGAAAGTGCTGCAGGGGTCGGCCACGTAGCTGCCGAACGGACCGCAGGGGAGGAAGCCGTAGTTGCGGTACAGCGCGCGGGCCGGGGCGAACTCCGGCCGGGTGCCGGTCTCCAGGCTCAGCCGCACCAGCCCGCGGCGGGTGGCCTCGTCCATCACCGTGCGCAGCAGGGCCGAGGCGATGCCCTGCCCGCGGAAGGCCGGCGCGGTGCGCATCGACTTGACCTCGCCGTGGCCGCCGCCCAGCTCCTTCAGCGCGGCGCAGCCCAGCAGCAGCTCACCGCGCCACGCACTCCAGAAAGTGATGTCCGGCGCGCGCAGCCGCACCAGGTCGAGCGCGTGCACGCTTTCGGCCGGCGACAGGCGGTGCATGTCGTCCAGGTGCACCTGCAGCAGCGCCGCCACGCGCGGGTCCAGCAGCGGATCGATGCGGATCTCGACGCGCATGGCCTCAGACCCTCGCCGCGCCAGCGGCCCAGTTCAGGCGCCAGCGCTGCTTGACCCCGACCAGGCACAGCGAGGCGGCCAGTGCGATGCCCGCGAACAGCCACAGGCCGGGCGCGTAGCTGCCGGCCTGCTGCTTCATCACGCCCAGCCCCGCCGCCAGCAGGAAGCCGCCGATACCGCCGGCCATGCCGATCAGGCCGGTCATCAGCCCGATCTCCGCGCCGAAGCGCTGCGGCACCAGCTGGAACACCGCGCCGTTGCCCGCACCCAGGCACAGCAGGGTGAGCACGAACAGGCTCACGGTCAGTGCCGCACCTCCCACGCCCAGGGCCGCGGCGGCGACCAGCACGGTGACCGCGCTGTAGACCATCTGCAGGGCCCGGGTACCGCCGACACGGTCGGCGATGACGCCGCCCAGCGGGCGCATCACCGAGCCCGCCAGCACGCAGGCGGCGGTGGCCCAGCCGGCGATCCGCGGCGCGAAGCCGAACTCGTCGTGGAAGTAGCCCGGCAGCGCGCTGGCGAATCCGGCGAAGCCGCCGAAGGTGATGGCGTAGAAGAACATGAACCACCACGAGTCGCGGTTGCCGACCAGCACCTGGGCGTAGTCGCCCAGGGTCTTGCGCGCCACCGGCACCGGCGCGTCCTTCGCGCAGGCCGCGAACACCAGCAGCACCAGCAGCAGCGGGATGCAGGCCAGGCCGAACACGTTCTGGAAGCCGAACGCCGCCGCCAGGGCCGGTGCGAACAGCGCGGCCAGCACGGTGCCCGAGTTGCCGGCCCCGGCGATGCCCATCGCCGTGCCCTGGTGCTGCGGCGGATACCAGCGCGAGGCCAGCGGCAGGGCGACGGCGAACGAGGCCCCGGCCACGCCCAGCATCAGCCCCAGCAGCAGCACCTGGGCGAGGCTGTGCACGCCCAGCCGCCAGGCCACCAGCAGCGCGACGATCACCATCGCCTGGGCCAGCATCCCGGTGCGCCTGGCCCCGATGCGGTCGGCCAGCAGGCCCAGGAACAGGCGCAGCACCGCGCCGCACAGGATCGGCACGGCCACCATCAGTGCGCGCTGCTGGGTATCCAGCTGCAGCGCCTGCGCGATCTGCACCTGCATCGGGCCCAGCAGGTACCAGACCATGAAGCTGAGGTCGAAATAGAGGAAGGCCGACACCAGGGTCGGCGTATGCCCGGCTTTCCAGAACGATCGGTCCATTGCTGCCTCCGGCGGAAGCGGCGCGTCGGCGCCGCGGGCGAAAAAAAAGCGCCTCCCGGCCGAAGGGCCGGAAGACGCCGTTGTCTGGGTGCCGGCCGCCGTTGGCCGGGCTTGCAGTTGTGGCGGGCACGCCGTTGCGCCCGCACCGGGTACTACGCAATCGCCGTGCCAACTTTCGCTGCAACGCAGCACGATGGGCGGAAGGTCTTGTGCCGGCTGCGTTTGCGGCCGCGCGGCGCGGCGCGAAAGTGGCTCCGGGCCTCGGCGTCATGCACGACGCGTGCACTGTCGCGGTGCGATGACGCACCGATGCCGTGCATGCGGTCGTCGCCGGTTACGGCGGTGCACCCACCCGCGTGTCGGTCTCCGGCACCGCGATGCCCAGCCGCGCGGCGGCCTGGCGGTAGCTGCCGGTACGGAACACGTCGTGCAGCCAGGGGTCTCCGGTGGCCGCCGGCGGCAGCCAGCCCCAGCGCCGGAACTGGGCGAGGAACCAGCGTCCGTCGGATATCCACGGGAAGTTGGCCTCGCCGCCGGCGTGGAAGCACAGCGCCGCGGCTGCGGGCGTTCCCGAGGGCAGCAGCCCGGCCAGCAGGCGCTGCGCCGGCACGCCGATGACCTCGTCCGCCGCCAGCCACTGCGCCGCCTGGCGGCGGTGCTCCGG
>JAEWAG010000376.1 GCA_023391775.1 Pseudomonadota bacterium
GCCCTGGCCCAGGGCAGCCCCGCGGCCGCCGCCACCGCCGCGGCCATCGCCCAGCCGGTGGGCAAGCTCTGGCTCAGCGCCCTGCAGAAGACCGTGGTGCCGCTGGTACTGGCGCTGGTGATCCTGGGTGTCGCCAACGCGGCCGACGCCGCCGCCTCGGGGCGGGTCGCGCGCCGCGCGATGCTGGTGTTCGTCGCCCTGCTGGCGCTGTTTTCCGGCTACGCCGCCATCGCCGCGCCGGCGCTGCTGTCGCTGGTGCCGCCGGATCCACAGCTGGCCGCGACCCTGGCCGGCAGCAGTGCCATGGTCGGGGCCGGTGAAGCGCCGACCCTGGCGCAGTGGATCAGCGGGGTGGTTCCGTCCAACGCGATCATGGCCGCGGCCCAGGGCGCGATGCTGCCGCTGGTGGTGTTCGCCCTGTTCTTCGGCTTCGCGCTGACCCGCATCGCCGCCGAGCGCCGGGCCCAGGTCATCGGCCTGAGCCAGGGCATCGCCGACACCATGATCGTAATCGTGCACTGGGTGCTGCTGGCCGCGCCGCTGGGCGTGTTCGCGCTGATGCTGGCCGTGTGCGCGCAGGCGGGCCTGGGCGTGGTCGGCGCGCTGGCCGGCTACATCGGCCTGCAGTGCGGGCTGTACCTGGGTGCGATCGCCGTCTGCTACCTGCTGCTGCCGGTGCTGGCGCGGCGCTCGCCGCTGGAGTTCGCCAAGGCCGCGCTGCCGGCGCAGGTGGTGGCCGCCAGCACCCAGTCCTCGCTGGCCACCCTGCCGGCGATGCTGGAAAGCGCGCGCATGCGCATGGGCATCCCGCGGGCGGTGGCCGGGCTGGTGCTGCCGATGGCGGTGACCCTGTTCCGCATCACCAGCCCCATCCAGTACGTGGTCGCGGCCTGCTTCGTGGCCTGGGCCTACGGCATCGAGCTGAGCGCGGTGCAGCTGTCCGCCGGCGCCGCGCTGGCGGTGGTCATCAGCCTGGGCTCGGTGGGCCTGCCGGGCCAGGTCAGCTTCATGGCCACGGTCATGCCGGTGACCCAGTCCATGGGGCTCCCGGTCGAACCGCTGGGGCTGCTGCTGGCGGTGGACACCTTCCCCGACGTGTTCGCCACCACCGGCAACGTGACCGGCGACCTGGCCGCCACCGCCATCGTCGCCCGCCAGAGTCCGGACGCGGTGGACGCGCCCGACGAGGCGCCCCCGCCCGCCGGCTGACGGGCGCCACCGCTCACGCAGGTGTCACCGGCGTGGCTCCAGAGTTTTCCGCGCCCATTCCAAGCCGGAGAACACTGCGATGAAGCATCGGCGCATCTACAGCACGCCCAACCTGGCCGCCGCCCAGGCCGCGCTCGGCGCGGCGCGCGACGCCGGGATCGACCGCGACTGCCTGTCGCTGATCGCCCGCTCGGACATCGAAATGGACGCGGTACCGGACGAGCTGCGCGAGGCCCATACCGACATGGTGCCCGCGGCGCTGCGCGGTGCCGCCGGCGGTGGCGCGGTCGGCCTGGTGTCGGGACTGATCGCGGTGGCCGTGCCGCCGCTGGGCATCACCCTGGCCGGCGCCGGGCTGATGACCGCGATTGGCGCGCTGGTGGGCAGCTGGTCCTCGGCGCTGGTCGGCGCCACCGTGCCGGACCCGGTGCGCCGCCAGTACGAGGATGCGATCGAGTCCGGCCAGGTGCTGCTGGTGGTCGACGGCGAGGAGCAGGCGCTGGATGCGGCCGATGCGGCCATCGTCCGCAGCGGTGCGCGCGCGCTGCCCTACGACGGCAGCAGCCTCACCAGCTGAGCCGCTAACACCCCGATCACCCGGCGCGCAGTCGTGCTTAACGCGGTCGCCGCTACGGTGGAGCCTCGACGAAGAGAAGAGGAGACAGCGATGGGTACGACGCCCGGCTATCAGATCCCCGGACGCACCGCGACCGAGCAGTTCCCGGACTCGGGCTACTGGAACCAGCAGTACAGCAGCGAGCCCTACTACGTCGAAGGCGACACCTACGATGACTACGCTGCGGCCTATGAAACCGGCTACAGCGCGCGCCGCCGCGACCCGGCCGCCGAATTCGCCGCCGCCGAGGACGCACTGCGCCAGGAGTGGGAGAGCCGCAAGGGCAAATCGCGCCTGGACTGGACCCGCGCACGCCTGGCCGTGCAGCGCGCCTGGGAACGCGGAGAGCCGCACGGCACCTGAGCCGTGGCGACCCGCACAGTGAACACCGACGGCGGGCCCAGTGCCCGCCGTCGCCTTATCCGGCCGGTCCGCGCAGCTCGAAGGAGGCCGGTTGACCACCAACCGCCGAAGGGGCGATCCACGCATCGAACCGGCCCGGTTCGGCGCCGTGACTACCGTCCGCGCGGGTAAACGCCAGGTCCGCGCGTGACAGCACGAAGTCCACCCGCACCGACTCGCCTGGTTGCAGGGAGATCTTGCGGAAGCCCTTGAGTTCACGCACCGGGCGCACCCGGCTGGCGACCCGGTCGTGCACGTAGAGCTGCACCACCTCCTCCGCCATGCGTTCACCGCTGTTGCGCACCTCCGCATGAAGGGTGAGCGTGCCGTCCCACTCCGTTACTTCGGCGCTGGCGCCGGTAGCGCCGTATTCGATGCGACCGTAGGTCAGTCCATGGCCGAACGGATACAGGGCCGCGTGCGGATGCTCGCGCCAGCGCGCCTTGAACTCGGTCACGCCGGGCAGTTCCGGGCGCCCGGTGCGCGGATGGTTGTAGAAGTACGGCTGCTGCCCCGAATCATGCGGGAAGCTCACCGGCAGGCGCCCGGACGGTCCGTATTCGCCGAACAGCACGTCGGCCACCGCATGCCCGGTCTGGCTGCCCAGGAACCAGGTCACCAGGATCGCCTGCGCCTCGCGTACCGCGCCTTCCAGCGCCAGCGCACGGCCATTGCGCAGCAGCACCACGACCGGCGTGCCGGTGGCCGCCACGGCCTCGGCCAGCGCCTGCTGTGCGTCGGGCAGCACGATGCGGGTGCGCGACTGCGCCTCGCCGCTGTAGCGCTGCGGCTCACC
>JAEWAG010000004.1 GCA_023391775.1 Pseudomonadota bacterium
GCCCTGGCCACCGCCGTGGCCAATGGCCTGACCGGCGTCCACGACATGGGCGTGTCCCGCGCCGACCTGGCCCTGATGCGCCGCTTCGCCGACGAAGGCCGCCTGCCGTTGCGCATCAGCGCCTACGCCGATGGCGACCGCGAGGCGCTGGCCGACCTGTGCGCCCAGGGGCAGTACAGGCATCCCGGCGGGCGCCTGCAGATGAAGGGCGTGAAGCTGTTCATGGACGGCGCCCTCGGCAGCCGCGGCGCGGCCCTGCTGGCCGACTACAGCGACGAGCCGGGCAACCGTGGCCTGCTGGTCACCGACCCGGCCGCGTACGGCGCGGCGGTGATCCGGGCCCGCGACTGCGGCGTGCAGGTGGCCACCCATGCCATCGGCGACCGTGGCAACCGCATCGGGCTGGACACCTACCAGCAGGCGCTGGCCGGGCGGGGCGCCGCGGCCGACCACCGCTGGCGCGTCGAGCACGCCCAGGTGGTGGCGCCGGAGGACATCCCGCGCTTTGCCGGGCTGCGCCTGGTCGCATCGATGCAGCCCACCCACGCCACCTCGGACATGCCCTGGGCCGGCGAGCGCCTGGGCGAGGCCCGCCTGGCCGGTGCCTACGCCTGGCGCCGGTTCCTGGACCTGGGCGTGCCGCTGGCGCTGGGCTCGGACTTCCCGGTGGAACAGGTGGATCCGCGCCTGGGCCTGCTGGCCGCGGTCACCCGCCAGGACCGCCAGGGCCATCCGCCCGGTGGCTGGCTGCCAGGGCAGCGCCTGACCGTGGCCGAGGCGCTGCGCGGCTTCACCGTCGACGCCGCCCGCGCGGCCCATGACGAGTCCCGGGTCGGTCGCCTGGCGCCGGGCCTGCGCGCGGACTTCGTGCTGCTGGACCGCGACCCGCTGGCGATCCCGGCCAGCGAACTGGACCAGCTGGAGGTCCGCGCCACCTGGGTGGACGGCCATCCGGTGCACACCGCCGACTGAGCCGCCGCGGGTCCCGTTCACCTTGGCGGTGGCCCCGCCGGCGCAAAACCCGGATAATCCGCCAAAGCCGGTCGGGGACGCTCCATGTGAAGCACACCCGCCCGGCTTTTTCCGTGTCTGGCTCCGCAGTGCCCGCGACGCCCCGATGGTGTCCTGTCCCCGAAGGGGGAGCGTGCGCGCGGGAAACCTGGCACGGCTTCCATCCCGCGGCCCCGATGGCCGCCAGATAAAGGAGTTGTGGCCATGGGCCAGTCAGTGGTCGTCCTCGGTGCCCAGTGGGGCGATGAGGGCAAGGGCAAGATCGTCGACCTGCTTACCGAAGAGATCGGCGCCGTAGTGCGCTTCCAGGGCGGCCACAATGCCGGCCATACCCTGGTCATCAACGGCAAGAAGACCGTCCTGCACCTGATCCCGTCGGGCATCCTGCGCGAGGACGCGCTGTGCCTGATCGGCAACGGCGTGGTGATCTCGCCGGCCGCCCTGCGCAAGGAGATCGAGGAGCTCGAGACCTCCGGCGTGGAAGTGCGCAGCCGCCTGAAGATCAGCCCGGCCGCGCCGCTGATCATGCCGTACCACATCGCCCTGGATCAGGCCCGCGAGAAGGCCGCCGGCGGCAAGGCCATCGGCACCACCGGCCGCGGCATCGGCCCGGCGTACGAGGACAAGGTGGCGCGTCGCGGCATCCGCATCGCCGACCTGCACTATCCCGAGCAGCTGGCCGAGAAGCTCAAGGCCGCGCTGGATTACCACAACTTCGTCCTGACCCAGTACCTGGGCGTGGAGCCGGTCGACTTCCAGCAGACCCTCGACGAGGCGCTGGCCTTCGGCGAGTACGTCGAGCCGATGAAGTCCGACGTGGCCGGCATCTGCCATGACCTGCGCAAGCAGGGCAAGCGCGTGCTGTTCGAAGGCGCGCAGGGCGCGCTGCTGGACATCGACCACGGCACCTACCCGTACGTCACCAGCTCCAACACCACCGTCGGTGGCGCGCTGGCCGGCACCGGCGTGGGCGCGCAGGACATCGACTACGTGCTGGGCATCGCCAAGGCCTACGCCACCCGCGTCGGCGGCGGCCCGTTCCCGACCGAGCTGGACGACGAGATCGGCCAGGGCATCCGCGACCGCGGTGCCGAGTACGGCGCCTCCACCGGCCGTCCGCGCCGCTGCGGCTGGATGGACATCGTCGCGCTCAAGCGCGCGGTGGCCATCAACGGCATCTCCGGCCTGTGCATCACCAAGCTCGACGTGCTCGACGGCATGGAGAAGCTGAAGGTCTGCATCGCCTACGAGTACCGCGGCAAGCGCACCGAGTACGCGCCGCTGGACGCCCAGGGCTGGGAAGAGATCACCCCGGTGTACCTGGAGTTCCCGGGCTGGAGCGAGAACACCCACGGCATCACCGAGTGGGACAAGTTGCCCGCCGCCGCCCGCGCCTACCTGCGCGCGCTGGAGGAGCTGGCCGGCTGCCCGATCAGCATCGTCTCCACCGGCCCGGACCGCGACCACACCATGGTCCTGCAGGATCCGTTCGCCTGATCCGCGCCGACCCGGCATATACCGGGACCGGCGACCTGGAAAGCCCCGCGCAAGCGGGGCTTTTCTTTTCCGTCACCGCCGATACATGGCCGCTGCCCCATGCTGCCGCCGGCGCGTCAGTGATGCCGACCCCGAGTGCCCCGCCAGGCCGGCGCAAGGCGCCTCTACGGGCCGGGCATCCTTCGGCGACGCGATGCCCGACCACCGGATACCGGCACTGCCGGCCGGCCACACCACCGAAGCGGTCCCCCGGCCGCGCTGGACGCCCCCGATGTACGACGACCGTTCCCATGACGACGGCACACGCTCGCAGCCAACCGTTGCCGGCAGGCGCACCGCGGCCGAGCGCCGCGCCGCCCGCCAGCAACAGGACCTGCGCGCCGGCCTGACCCCCGAGCAGCTGCGCACCGTGGAGACGATGGAAGCCTTCCAGTGGCGCCTGGCCTTCGTCCGCCGCCCGCTGTTCCGCGATCCCATCCCGGTGATGTTCGACCGCGGTGACACCCGCTTCGTCGTGGTCCAGGCCGACGGCACGCTGGACGAGAATCCGACGCTGAAGCTGCGCGGCTGACGCAGGAGCGTCGATAGCACGCTCGCTGCACGAACCCGCTTCGCGCCCCGTCCACGCCGTCCGGCCGACCCTGCGGCGTGGCTGGGTGGCAGGAGTGGCGTAGTGCGGCGGATGTCGAGTGGCAGGTTGAGCAAGGCGGCCATCAGCCTGCGGGCGAGTTTCTGGTTCCTGCCGGCGCTGATCGTGCTGGCGTCGCTGGCGCTGGCGGCGGGCCTGGTGGCGTTGGACCGGCAGCTGGACGGATCGCCGGCCGAACGCTGGCCCTCGCTGTTCGCCTCCGATGCCGACGGAGCGCGCGAGCTGCTGGCGGTCATCGCCGGCTCCATGATCACCGTGGCCGGCGTGGTGTTCTCCATCACCATCGCCGCGCTCGCCCAGGCCTCCAGCCAGTACACCTCGCGCGTGCTGCGCAACTTCATGCGCGACCGCGGCAACCAGACGGTCCTCGGCGTATTCCTGGGCGTGTTCGCCTACGGCATGGTGGTGATGCACACCATCGTCCCGGGTGACGGGGAGGATTTCGTCCCGCTGGTGGCGGTGGCCACCGCGCTGGTGCTGGCCCTGGTGGCGGTGGCGTTCCTGGTCTACTTCATCCACCACGTGGCTGCGCTGGTGCAGTCCGGCGAGGTCGCCCGCGGCATCGCCGTCGATACGCTGGCCGCCATCGACCGCATGTGCACCGAGCTTCTCGAGGACGACGAGGACGCGCCGGACACCGCCGGGCTGGCCTGGCATCCGGTGCCCGCGCCGGAGATGGGTTACATCGAGCACGTGGACCTGGACGGCCTGGCCGACCTGGCGCGCGAGCGTGGCGTGGTGGTGCGCATGGAGCAGTGGGTGGGCGACTTCTGCACCCCGGACCGGCCCATCGCCAGCATTGCCAGCGTCGCCGCAGGCAGCACGGGCGTGCCTGGCCCCGAAACCGTGCGCAACGTGGCCGGGCTGTTCGCGGTGGACTCCTATCGCACCATCGGCCAGGACATCGCCTTCGGCATCCGCCAATTGGTAGACGTGGCCCTGGTCGCGCTGTCACCCGGGCACGACGACCCCACGAGCGCGGTGACCGCCATCGACCACCTCTCCGTGATCCTGCAGCGCCTGGCCGGCCGTCGCATCGTCCCGCGGCCGGTCCGTGACGGCGACACGCTGCGCGTGATCCCCGCCGGACCGGACTTCGAGGATCTGCTGGCCTTGGCTTTCAACCAGATCCTGGAGAACGCGCACGGCAACACGGCGATCCTGCTGCGCCTGCTGGATGCCATCGAGCAGATCCGCGCCGGCACCGCCTCGGCCGGCCGGCACCGGCTGCTGGATGACAAGCGCGACACCATCGCCGAAGTGGGCAGGCGCACGGCCTCGTGCGGGGAGTCGCGACGGCTGATCGAGGCCCGGCTGGCCGGGGCGACGGTGGCGGAGGACACGGCCGGCGGGTAGCGCCTTCGTGGAACCTGACCGGGTCGGCCAGCGCGACGCCTCGTTTCGTATTGCCCTGCGGCGGAACGCGCCCGCGCAGGCCGGGCGCGCCGTCACCGGCCGGGCCACGGCCGTGTCGGCGGCGGCATGCTTTCGGCTGCGAATGCAAGCTTCCTGCGCCCGTGCCCGACACGTTAGGATGTCGCCCCGAAGGGGAGTAGCTCCGCGCGCGGACGTCGTCATTACGGGCCAACAGGCCCCGGCGCCGCGGCAGGCCCAAGGCCTGTGAGTCAGACCTTCGCCCGTGGCGGCGAAGCGTGGACCCCTTTCCGGATCTCCGGACCATGCTCGCTGCCGTTCGCGAAGCAGCCGACAACCGGAGTGATGCATGCAGACGATTGGTACGCCCCTGATGTGGGGCATTTTTGCGGTGCTTGTGGTCCTGGCACTGCTGGTGGACCTGGTGTGGATGCGCCATGGCGGTCCACATCGCGTGACCTTCCGCGAGGCCGCCGGCTGGAGCCTGGCCTGGGTGGCGTTGGCGCTGGTCTTCAACCTGTGGCTGTGGTGGTACACCGGCCAGCAACTGGGGCCGGAAGCCGGAGACCGCATCGGCATGGAGTTCCTGACCGGCTACCTGGTCGAGAAATCGCTGGCGGTCGACAACATCTTCGTGTTCCTGATGATCTTCGGCTACTTCGCCGTGCCCGAGGTCCAGCGCCAGCGGGTGCTGGTGATCGGCATCATCATCGCGGTGGTGCTCCGCGCCATCCTGATCCTGGCCGGCGCCATGCTGCTGGCGCACTTCCACTGGATCCTCTACGTGTTCGGCGCGTTCCTGCTGCTGACCGGCGTCAAGATGCTGATGGCCGCCGGCAAGGAGCCGGACCTGGACAGCAACCCGCTGCTGCGCTGGATCACCCGCCACGTGCCGATGACCCGCGGCTACGAAGGCGGCGCGCTGTCGGTGCTGCGCGACGGCAAGCGCCTGTACACCCCGCTGTTCGTGGTGATCGTGATGATCGGCATCACCGACGTCATCTTCGCAGTGGACTCCATCCCCGCCATCTTCGCCATCACCGCCGACCCGTTCATCGTCCTCACCTCCAACGTGTTCGCGGTGCTGGGCCTGCGCGCCATGTTCTTCCTGCTGCAGGGCATGGCCGACCGCTTCCACCTGCTGCCCTATGGCCTGGCCCTGGTGCTGATGTTCATCGGCGGCAAGATGCTGCTGATCGACGTGTACAAGGTGCCGATCACCGTCTCGCTGGGCGTGGTGGTGGTCACCATCGCCGCCACGATCGCGCTGAGCCTGCTGCGACCGGCGAAGGCCGGCCCGACGGCGCTGCCGTCGCAGGACAGCCACGACGA
>JAEWAG010000035.1 GCA_023391775.1 Pseudomonadota bacterium
CCCGCGGCGGTGCCCCGCGCGGTGGCGGGCGTCGCCAGCGGCCGGCACAGGATCGCACCAGCGTCAAGCACTGAAACCCGCGTGCGCTCCCTTCCCCGGAAGGGGGCGCAATCGCATGAAAGGCCCGCCGTTCCTGCGTTTCCAGCTTGCGGCACATGGGGGCGCCCTGTATACCGGGCGCACCCGCTGCCGCGCCAGGCCCGGCCGCGGAACCAGACCCACCGGCCCGTTCCAAGGCCGCGCCCCGGTCAATCATCTCGCGGCGCTGCCGCACAGGGAGTAAATACGAATGAACAAAACCGATCTGATCGACGCCGTCTCCAGCGAAGCCGAAATCACCAAGGCCGAAGCCGCCCGCGCGGTCGATGCGGTCATCAATTCGGTCACCAAGGCGCTCAAGAAGGGCGACGCCGTGACCCTGGTCGGCTTCGGTACCTTCCAGGTGCGCAAGCGCGCCGCCCGTACCGGCCGCAACCCGAAGACCGGCGAGACCATCAAGATCAAGGCCTCGAAGAATCCGGCGTTCAAGGCTGGCAAGGCTCTGAAGGACGCGGTAAACTAATCACCTCGCTGCCGAGGCACAGTGGTACCCCACTCGGGTGCTTAGCTCAGCGGTAGAGCGTCGCCCTTACAAGGCGAGGGTCGGGGGTTCGAAACCCTCAGCACCCACCAGCTTCGGAGCGACGCAGCAGTAAAAAAATTTGCAAGACGGGATAGCACAACAGCGAAAAACGTCTTACAATAGCGGTCTGATGCGGAGTGGTAGTTCAGTCGGTTAGAATGCTGGCCTGTCACGCCGGAGGTCGCGGGTTCGAGTCCCGTCCACTCCGCCACTATCTGGAAAGCCCCCGGTAACCCCGGGGGTTTTTCTTTTTCCGGGCTTGCCGTCCGGAATGTGCTCGGCCGCTCGCTGTCGCGCCGCAGCCGCAGCCGCAGCCGCAGCCGAGAGCCGAGAGCCGAGAGCCGAAGCCGAAGCCGCAAGCCGGCTCCGGCGCGCGGGGACTGTCGATGCGCCATTCGCCCCCCGTCACGCGGCCATCCGCACGCCATTCCCCCGGGTTACACTGCGCGGCTTACATTCGCCGCTATGTGACGGGCCAACAATGCTGCAGAAACTCCGCGATCGGTCCTCGGGCTGGGCCGCGACGGTCATCATCGGCCTGCTGATGATCCCGTTCCTTTTCGTCGTCGACCAGAGCTACCTCGGGGGCATGGGCGCCAACAACGTCGCCCAGGTCAAGGCGCCGCCTTCATGGTGGCAAGGTGCGCCCGGCTGGTGGCCGGTATCGCTGCTGTGGGAACACGAGGAAGTCAGCAGCGACGAGTTCCGCACCCGGTTCGAGCAGGAGCGGATGCAGGCGCGCCAGGCGCAGGGCGAGGACTTCGACCCGCGCGAGTTCGAAAGCGCGGAGAACAAGCGTCGCGTGCTGGAAAGCCTGGTCGACGAGAAGGTGCTGCTGCTGGCCGCCTCACGTTCCGGCGTGGTGGTGTCCGATGCCGCGGTGCAGGAGTACATCGGCTCGATCCCGGCGTTCCAGGTGGACGGCAAGTTCGACGCGAACCGTTACCAGCTGGTGCTATCGCAGCAGGTGCCGTCGCGCACCCCGTCCCAGTTCGACGCGCTGGTGCGGCAGTCGCTGCGGCAATCGCTGGTGCCAGCGGGCATCGGCAATTCCGCGTTTGTCACCGATGCCGAGCTGGACCGCATGCTGCGTCTGTCCGGCGAAACGCGCGACGTGCAGGTCGCGCTGCTTCCGGCCGTGGCCGAGGACACCGCCGCGGTCACCGATGCCGAGGCCCAGGCCTGGTACGACGCGCACAGCGCGGACTTCATGAGCCCGGAGCAGGTCACGATCGAGTACGTGGAGGTCGGCCCCCAGCAGGTGCCGGCCCCGGCGCCGGCCGACGAGGCCACACTGCGCAAGCGCTACGAGGACGAGAAGGCCCGTTTCGTCGACCCGGAGCGCCGCCTGGCCTCGCATATCCTGGTGCGCGTGCCCGAGGGCGGCGACGCGGCAGCCGCCGAGCGCAAGGCGGCCGACCTGGCCCGCCAGGCGTCTGCCACCGGCGCCGATTTCGCCGCGCTGGCGCGCGAGCATTCCGAAGACCCGGGTTCGGCCGAGTCCGGCGGCGACCTGGGCTGGGTCGAGCAGGGCACGATGGTGGCGCCGTTCGAAGAGGCGCTGTTCGCCATGCAGCCGGGCGAAGTGCGTGGTCCGGTCAAGACCGATTTCGGCTGGCACGTGCTGCAGCTGCACGAAGTGCAGGGAGGCGCCGGCGTGCCGTTCGAGCAGGCCCGGGACGAGCTTGCCCGCGAGCAGGCCGAAGCCGACCGCGAGCGTGCCTACAGCGACATGACCGGTCGCCTGACCGACCTGGTCTACCAGAACCCGTCCTCGCTGGAACCGGCCGCGCGCGAAATGGGCCTGGAAGTGCAGACCCTGGGTCCGTTCGGCCGCGATGACATGGTCGGCATTGCCGCCGCGCCGGCGGTCAAGCGCGCCGCGTTCTCGGAGATGCTGATCGAGGACGGTACTGCCAGCGACCCGATCGAGATCGCCCCGGGGCATTCAGTGCTGATCCGGGTGCGCGAGCACAACCCGAGCCAGGCGCGTCCGCTGGCCGAGGTGCGCGAGGCGGTCGATGCGGCCGTACGCGAGGACCGTCGCAGCAAGGCGGCCGTCGCCGCGGCCGAGGCGATGCTGGAACGGCTGCGTGGTGGCGAGGGCCTGGCCGAGGTGGCCGCCGCCGTCCAGGCCGAGGTGCTGCCGCTGGAAGGGCTGCCGCGTGGTGCGCCGGCTCCGTCGCCGGAAGCCAACCGCGCCATCTTCAGTGCTGCCGCGCCGGAAGAGGGCAAGCTCTCGTTCGGCCGCTTCGCGCTGCCGGATGGCCGCCAGGCCGTGTTCGCGCTGACCGCGGTCAACCCGGGCAAGCCGGAGGAACTGCCGCAGGAGCAGCGCCAGATGCTGCGCCAGCAGTTGGCCCAGATCGACGGCGCCGCCGCCGCCGAAGACTACGTGCGCCGCCTGCGGGAGCGGTTCCGGGTGCAGGTGGACGAAAGCCAGCTCTGAGACGTCGGCTGGGCACCACGGAGGGCGCGGGACCGCAAGGTTCCGCGCCCTGTCCTTTTGTGGGCTGTCGCCGCTGCCGCCGAGGGGCGGGTCCGGGAAGGGCGCGAGCGAAGCGACGCAGAGCCAGGCGCGGCCTGCCGAAGCGGACGGTCAGTCCAGACGCAGCTTCATGCCCGGCCGCAGCACGCTGTTCGCGGAGAGGTTGTTGAGATCCAGCAGGCGCCGGACTGCCACGCCATGGCGGCGGGCGATGCTCCAGGCCGACTCGCCGCGGCGCACGGTGTGCACGCGGGCGCTGGCCACCCCGGTGGCTTCGGCGGCTGCCGGCTCCTGCGGTGCGGTGGCCCGTACCGCTTCCAGCGCAAGCGCCGGCGGCGGGGCGATCGCCGGCACCAGGGCCAGGGGCGCGCTGGTCCAGCGTTGGCCAAGGGCCGGGTTCAGGCGGCGCAGCACCGCCGCATCCTGGCCATTGCCAGCCGCCCAGGCCTCCAGGCCGCTGGCGCCGTCCAGCGCGCGCGGCTCCAGGGCCAGGACCGGGCGATCCAGCCGCTCCAGCCACTGCGGATCGTCACCGGCCTCGGCCAGCACGCAGGCCAGCGCGTGCAGCTTGTCCACGTACGCGTAGGTGATCGGTGCCAAGCCCTTCAGCGAATCCGGCCCGGCGTCCAGCGGCTGCTCGCCGGTGCGGCGCAGGGATTGCAGCACGCGCGATTCGCCGGCGTTGTAAGCCATTGCTGCCAGGCGCCAGTTGCCGCCCAGCATGCCGTTGAGCTTTCGCAGGTACTGCACCGCAGCCCGGGTGGATTCGGCCGGCGACAGGCGCCCGTCATAGCCCTTGCCGACGCGCACGCCATGGTGGCGCGCGGTCTGGGTCACGAACTGCCACAACCCCGCCGGTCCGCTGCCGTTGCGGGCGCCGGGCGCGTAGCCGCTCTCGACGAAGGGGATCAGCGCGTATTCGGTGGGCAGGTGCGCCTCGCGCAGGGCGTCGACCACATGGCCGAATAGCGGCAGCACGTCGCTGCCCGGGTCGGCCAACCGCGCCGGAGCGTGGGCGAAATGGCGCTCCCAGCGGGGCTGGGTGTCGCTGCAGCCCGGTTCGGCCAGCCCGTCGCGGAAGGCCTGGAAGATCTCGCGCCCGTTGCGGGTGCCCGGGGGCAAGGCCGGTGCCGGGTCCGGTTCGATCGCGGCAGCCGCGACGGCGTCCGGCAGGCCGCCGGCATCGTCGTCGGCTGGCGGAGGCGGAGGCGGGAGCGGCACCTGCCCGGACGGAGCCGCAGGCGCGGCGTCCTGGGCAAACGCCACGCAGGAGATGGCGGCCAGCGCCAGTGGCAGGAGGCGCCTCATGCGGCGAAGTCGTCCTTCCACGCGCGCAGGGCGCCGAAACATTCCACTCCGTCACGCGGCGCGCGTCCCAGCCGGCGGGCCGCCGCCTCGCGCACCGCCGGTATGGCGCAGCGCAGGAACGGGTTGGTCGCCAGTTCGGTGGCCAGCGGCACCGGCACGGTGGGCGCCCCCGACTGGCGCAGCTCCCGGACCTCGGCGTGGCGGCGTTGCAGGGCCGGGTTCTCCGGTTCGACGGCCAGGGCGAAGGCTGCGTTGGAGAGGGTGTACTCGTGGCCGCAGCAGACCAGGGTCTGGCCGGGCAGGGCGGCAAGGCGCTCCAGCGAAGCGTGCATCTGCGCCGCGTCTCCCTCGAACATGCGCCCACATCCCAGGCTGAAGAGAGTGTCTCCGCTGAACAGGATGCCATCGACCAGATAGGCGATGTGGCTGGATGTATGCCCCGGCACGCCGATCACCTGGATGGCGTGACCGGCCACCTGCAACGTTGCGCCGTGCGCGGCGCGCTCGGTCGCGAACGGGATGCGCGGGTCGTCGGGCGCGACGACCGGCAACCCCGGCCAGCGCTCCAGCAGCTCGGCCACGCCGGCACAGTGGTCGGCGTGGTGGTGGGTCAGCAGGATGGCGCCAGGCACCAGGCCACGCCGCGCGGCCTCGAGCACCGGGGCGGCCGAGCCCGGGTCCACGACCAGCGCCCTGGGCCCACCCAGGGTCCAGACGTAATTGTCCTGCAATGCCGGCAACGGGGTCGGTCGCATAGAATCGGGACCATGCCTGCCCCCGCAACCAGCCGTCAACCCGGCGCCCCGGCCTGGTTCAGCGCGCCGGAGGGCCGGATCCTGCTGGCGGCCGAGCGTCGCTGGCTGCTGCAACGGCTCGCCGAGCGGCCGGTGCAGCCCTGGCTGTGGCTGGCGCCGGAGTTGCCTGGTGACTGGGTCCCGCCATCGTCCCGTGGCCTGTTCCTGAGCCCGGCCGCTGGCCGCTACCGGGGCGCGTTGCACTGCGGATTGCCGCTGCCGCTTGCCAGCGGCTGCATCGGCAACGTGGTGGTGCAGCACGTGCCGGGCGCGCGCCTGCAGCCGCTGCTGGAGGAGTGCGAACGGGTGCTGCTGGAGGGTGGGCGGCTGTGGCTGTGCACGTTCAACCCGTGCAGCCCGTACCGGCTAAGGGCCGGGCTCGCCGGTCTGAGCGCGGCCCCGGTGCTGGCCTGGATCCAGCGTCTGGGCGCGCTGGGCCTGGTACCGGCGGAGCGGCCGCGCTGTGTCGGCCCGCGCTGGCGGCCGCGCGAAAGCGCTGGCAATCCCGGCGGCGGCACGGCATCGTTGCGCGCCGGATGCGTGCTGGAATTCGAGAAGCGCGCACGTGCGCCGGTCGGCCCGGTGCCGGCCGGCTGGCGGCCGGGCCCCGCGTCGGCGGCGTGACCGCAACAGGAATTGAATGAAGAAGATCGAGATCCATACCGATGGCGCCTGCTCGGGCAATCCCGGGCCCGGTGGCTGGGGCGCGCTGCTGCGCTACAACGCGCACGAGCGCGAACTGTCCGGCGGCGAGGCCAACACCACCAACAACCGCATGGAACTGATGGCCGCCATCAGCGGGCTGGAAGCGCTGACCGAGCCGTGCGACGTGGTGCTGTTCAGCGACTCCCAATACGTGCGCCTGGGCATCACCGAATGGATGCCCGGCTGGGTGCGCCGCGGCTGGAAGACCGCCGGCGGCGATCCGGTGAAGAACCGCGACCTATGGGAGCGGCTGCACGCCGCCTGCCAGCGCCACCGCATCGACTGGCGCTGGGTGAAGGGCCACAACGGCGACCCGGACAACGAGCGCGTGGACGCTATCGCCCGCGCCGCCTCCCAGCAGGCCCGGGCCGCGGCGCGGTAAACTTGCGCCGATGCGCCAGATCAACCTCGATACCGAAACCACTGGCCTGGAGTGGAAGAAGGGCAACCGCGTGGTCGAGATCGGCTGCGTGGAGCTGCTGGAGCGCCGCCCGAGCGGACGCAACTTCCACCGCTACCTGCGGCCGGACTGCGAGTTCGAAGCCGGCGCCCAGGAAGTCACCGGCCTGACCCTGGAGTTCCTGGCCGACAAGCCGCGCTTCGAGGAGGTCGTCGACGAGTTCCTCGCGTACATCGACGGCGCGGAACTGATCATCCACAACGCGGCATTCGACCTGGGCTTCCTGGATTCGGAGCTGTCGCGCTGCGGCGCGCACCTGGGCCGCATCATCGACCGCTGCAACGTCGTCGACACCCTGCTGCTGGCGCGCGAGCGCTACCCCGGCCAGCGCAACTCGCTGGACGCGCTGTGCAAGCGCCTGGGCGTGGACAACTCGCACCGCCAGCTGCACGGCGCGCTGCTCGACGCGCAGATCCTGGCCGACGTTTACATCGCCCTGACCTCCGGGCAGGAGGAGATCGGCTTTGGCGAGGTTGAAGCGGCCACCCGGGCGGCGGCATCGAGCTCGATCAGCTTTGCCCCGGTCACCGCCGAGCGCATGCGCGTGGCGGCGCTTCCGTCGGAAGTGGAGGCACATGCCCGCCGGCTCGCGCACCTGCGCAAGAAGGCCGGGCGCGCCTTGTGGGACCAGTACGAGCCGCTGCCGGAAGCCGAGGAACTGCAGCCGGCCTGAGCCGCGCCTTCAGTGGCAGCGCACCACCACCGCGGTGACGTTGTCCGAGCCGCCTGCATCCAGCGCCGCGGCCACCAGGATGTCCACGCACTCCTGCGCGCTGCAGTCCTGGTAGCCCAATACCTCGGCGATGCGCGCGTCGTCGACTTCCTCGGTCAGGCCGTCGCTGCACAGCAGCAGCTGTACGCCGGGGCGCAGTTGGCCGGACATGGTGGCCACTTTCAGATGCGCCGGATCGGTCACGCCCAGGGCCTGGGTCACGACGCTGCGCTGCGGATGCGAGCGCGCCTGTTCGGCGGTGAGCGCGCCCTGGGCAATCAGGTCCTGGACGAAGCTGTGGTCCTGGCTGAGCTGGGCCAGGCGGCCGTCGCGCCACAGGTAGGCGCGGCTGTCGCCGATCCACGCCACCTCGAAGCGGTCGCCTTCCACCCGCAGGACCACGGCGGTGGTGCCCATCGGCAGGGCGTCGTTGCGCCGGCGCGAGGCGCGGATGATCTCCTCGTCCGCCACCCGCAGCGCCTGCGCCAGCGGCGTCCCCTTGCGCACCTCGCGCACGATCGCCTCGCGGGCCAGCGCACTGGCAACCTCGCCACAGGCGTGGCCGCCCATGCCATCGGCAACCAGCCACAGGCCCAGCTCGCTGTCGCCGTAGTAGGTGTCCTCGTTCAGCGCCCGGCGCAGGCCGGGATGGGTGAGGTGTCCGGATTCGATCATGGAGGCGGCGCGGGCCCGGTTGCAGGAGGGTGGTGCAATCATCCGGGGCGGCCGCTCCCCGGGCAAGGCGTGCGACCGCACGCGATTCATGCCCGCGCAGCTTGTCCACGCGGGCGCAGGCCCGTATCATTCACCGCCCGGCTGCGGCCGGGACCACCGGAGAGGTGGCAGAGTGGTTGAATGTACCTGACTCGAAATCAGGCAGGCGTTTATAGCGCCTCGGGGGTTCGAATCCCCCCCTCTCCGC
>JAEWAG010000036.1 GCA_023391775.1 Pseudomonadota bacterium
CGGCCAACTTTCCGCGGCCGCGCCGGCGCGCACCCGGGCCGGGGGCCCGTTTCCGGAGCCCGCCATGACCCGACCGACGTCCCCGCCAGAGCAGCACAGCACCCGCGACAAGCGCCCGGCCTCCGACCAGGACAAGCCCCACACCCCCGACCGCTACCGCAACGACAAGGCGGCGGGCAAGGACCACGACATGCCCGACACCGATCCGGACCGCAACCACGCCACGCCGGAGGACTACGAGCGCATGTCGCCGGACCGGCCGCGCCGCTGAGCGCCCTCTCGCGGCAGGGGCCGGCCGGGAGTAAGGTCTGGCGCTTCCCGCCTTGTTGGAGAGCGCCTTGGAAACGATGGAACTGCACCGCGGACGGCTGATCGACCACCTGCAGCTGGTGGTGCGCGACGTGGAGGCCAGCCGACGCTTCTACACCGCCGTGGCCGCGGCGCTCGGGGTGCCGGTTGGAGGCTCGGGGGACGACTGGTTCTGGATCGACGAGCTGTTCGTCTCGAGCATCGACAGCGCCACCGCTGCCGGCTCGCCGACCGGACGCACCCACCTGGCCTTCCAGGCCCGCGACCGGGCCATGGTCGATGCCTTCCACGCCGCCGCGCTCACGTCAGGCGGCCTCGACAATGGTGCCCCGGGCGAACGCCCCTACCACCCGGGCTATTACGCCGCGTTCGTGCTGGATCCGGACGGCAACAACATCGAGGCCGTGTACCACGGCCCGGCCAGGCGCAGCGCCGACTCGGTACACATCACCTTCGAGGACTGAGCCGCAGGCGCAGCCAGGGCACGGCCAGCAGCGGCGCCGCCAGTAATGCGCCTGCGTTGAACCACAGCGGAAAGTCCGCACCCATTTCCGCCACGCCAGCGATGACGGCCAGCCCTGCCAGCACCAGCAGGGCCAGCGCATGCAGGCGCCCGGCGACGGGCGCCATGAACGCAGCCACCCAGGCACCGGCGGCCATCGACAGCGCCAGCGCGCCCAGGTCCCAGCCCAGGCGGGGCCCGCCACCCGGCGGCAGCCCGGCCCCTTGCGCGATGAAGCCGGCGGCGAGGTTCACCGCCAGCACGCTGGCCGCACCGGCCAGCAGGGCCACGGCCACCCGCCATGCCAGCGCGAGCCATCGAAACCCGCGCCGGACGCCGCCGGGGGCCATGCCCATCGCTCAGCGGACGCCCTTGCCGGCGCCTGCCTTCTGCGCACGCGCGGCCTGCTGCTGCCGCACCCACTGCATCTGCTCGACGAAGGTGGTGGTCCAGTAGCGGTCGCGGTTGGCGGCCAGGAAGGCCAGCAGTTCCTCGTGCGCCTCGGTGGACACTGACAGGTAGTCGCCGCCGATGCCGTGGAAGGTGAAACCGACCATCGTGCCCTTGCGCCCGGCTTCCTCGACCAGCGCGATCAGCTGCTTGCCGGTGACCTCGCTAGGCACCGCCGCTGGCACGGCGGCCGGATCCAGCTTCCACATGTCCGGCACCACGTCGCCGCCCACCAGCTTGATGCCGACGAAGCGGTCGGCGATGGCGTCGATGTAGTTGCCATCGGACACGGTGCTGTCGCCGCAGGGCGCGGTATAGGTGCGCGGGCCCTCGTGCCCGTCCATGGCGCGCAGGAACACGTCGGCCAGCTCCACTTCCTCGCGCAGCTGGGCCACGGTCTTGCGGTCCAGGTCATGCAGCGGCTGCACCCATTCGCGCCCGGGCCCATGCCCGGAGCACGGATGCGACAGGCTGTGGTTGCCCAGCTCGTGGCCCATGCCGGCCAGCGCGCGCCAGTCCTCCAGGCGGTTCTGCAGGCCTTCGCGGCCGGGCACGATGTAGAACGTGGCCTTGATGCCATGGCGCTGCAGCGCCGGCACCGCGTTGTCCAGCTGCGACTCCAGCGCATCGTCGTAGGCCAGGCTGACCGCGGCCTTGCGGCCCTCCGGCCAGCTGAACTTCTCCTTCGCCGCCAGCGGCAGTGCCAGCGAAGCCAGGCACAGCGCCAGGCAGAACTTGCTTGCTCCCATGTTTCCCCCGAACAGGCCGCGGCCCTCCCGCGCCTTCGCCGGCAAGTCTAGCCGGAGCCGCCCTGCCGCCGTGGCAACGCGCGGTATCCTGCAGCGGTCGCCAACCGGAGGGTTCCGCATGTCCGTCCGCACACCCCGATCCCTGCTGCGCCTGTGCGCGCTGCTGCTACCCCTGGCGCCGTTGCCGCTGCTGGCCGGCCCCCTGCCCGAACCGGCCCTGCTGTGGCAGGCCAAGGGCTTCACCGCGCCGGAATCGGTGGTGTACGACGCCGCGCGCGGCCACCTCTACGTCTCCAACCTGGGCACCCGCGGCGAAGGCGCCATCCCCGGCGACGGCTTCATCAGCCGGCTCGACGCGGAGGGCCGGATCCTCGACCTCAAGTGGGTCGAAGGCCTGCAGAATCCCAAGGGCCTGGCCCTGGCCAATGGCCGTCTCTACGCCGGCGACGACGATGCGCTGGTGGAGATCGACCCGGAGGCCGGCGCCATCGTCGCCCGCCATCTGCCGCAGGATGGCGGGCCGGGCGAGTTCAACGACTGCACCGCCGACGATGCCGGCAACGTCTATGTCTACAGCCGCCGCTTGGCGAAGATCTACCGGCTCTCGGCCGAGGGCTTCGCGCCGTGGGTCGAGGTGGACGTGGAACGCAGCGGTCACTTCAACGGCCTGCGCGCGGATGGCGGGCGCCTGCTGGCCGGCAGCTGGGAAGTCCCGGCCACCGGCGAGCGCGGCCACCTGAGCACCTTCGAGCTGGCCGACGGCAGCGCCGGGCGCATCGGCAACGCGCCGATCGGCCATATCGACGGCATCGAGCCCGACGGCCAGGGCGGCTGGACCATCACCGACTTCACCCCGGGCCGGCTGCTGCACGTGGCCGCCGACGGCACCACCACGCCGCTGCTGACCCTGGAGCCGGGCAACGCCGACCACCTGTACCTGCCGGAGAAGCAGCTGCTGGTGGTGCCACTGCTGCGCGGCGACCGCGTGCTCGCCTTCCGCTGGTCGCCCACGGCCGAATAGCGGCCAGCTGCCTAGCCGGAAGACGGCGGCCGCCGCGCGATGCGCCGGCGCGGCGGCTGCGGCTCGCTCTCGGCCATCTCGCGCACGCGGGCGC
>JAEWAG010000177.1 GCA_023391775.1 Pseudomonadota bacterium
GCCGTCGTGCGCGGCAAGCTCGACGGTGTAGGGCTGCACGTAGCCGTCGGGCATCTCCATGCCCGGCGAACCGGCCGGCATGCCGGGCAGTACCAGGCCACGCGCGTCGGGACGCTCGGCCAGCAGGCGGGCGATGTCGCCCGCCGGTACGTGGCCTTCGACGATGTAGCCGTCCACCCTGGCGGTGTGGCAGGAGCCCTTGCCGTAGGGCACGCCCAGCTGCCTGCGTACCGGCTCCAGGTCCTCGACCTCGTGCACCCGGACCGGGAAGCCGGCCTGCTCCAGGTGCGAAACCCACCCGCCGCAGCAGCCGCATGAGGGTGACTTGAACACCTCCACCAGCGGCAGTGCACCGGTTGCCGGGCTGGCGGCGGCCGGGCCCGTGGCGACGGTGCCGGAGGCATCGTCGCTGGATGCGGCCGACGTGGCCGGGACGTTCGCGTCGGACGTGGCGGCGGTATCGGGCGGACCGCCGCAGGCGGCCACGGACAGGGCCATGGCTGGCAGCAGCGACCATGCGGGAATGCGGCGGCGGTGCGGAATCATCGGGAACTCCTGGTTCGACCCGCCGGGCACGTCCTGGCGCGGCGGACAAGGCGGAATGCGGGGTACGCCAGTTTAGGCCGCAGCCGGTGGCCCCCGGCCTGACCAGGATCAAGCCCGCGGCCGGCAGCACGGGCGCACCCTGCATCGCGCGCACCGCCGACGCCCTGGCGCAGCGCACGCCATCACCAATGCCGGCGCCTCCGCTCCTGCATCCGGACCCGCTTTCGCCGCGCCGGCGTGCGGCCATCCCGAAGCAGGTCGCCACCGCCACGCTTGACCTGGGTCATCGCGGGCAGGGGGCGGCGTCACTAGCGTTCATGGGCCATCCGTCGATACCTGCCCGGCCCCGCCATGCATGACCTGCGCGCCTTCCTGCAGCACCTGACCCGCCACCGGCACCTGCTGGAGATCGACGCGCCGGTGGATCCGGACCTGGAGAGCACCACCCTGAGCCTGCGCGCGCTGCGCGAGGGCGGGCCGGCACTGCTGATGCACAACCCGGTCGGTTCCAGCCACCCGGCGCTGGGTAACCTGTTCGGCCATCGCCGGCGGATCGAGCTGGCCATGGGCGACCGTCCGATCGCCTCGCTGCGCGAGCTGGGCGAACTGCTGGCCGCGCTCAAGGAACCGCGCTGGCCGGGCTCGCTGCGCGATGCGCTGGAGCAGTGGCCGGGTCTGGCGCAGCTGGCCAACGTGGCGCCGAAACACGTGGACGATCCGGCCTTCGGCGAGCAGCTGGTCGAAGGCGACGATATCGACCTGGCCACGCTGCCGATCCAGCGCTGCTGGCCGGAGGACGCCGGACGCCTGATCACCTTCGGCATGGTCATCACCCGCGGCGTGCACCAGCCGCGCCAGAACCTGGGCATCTACCGCCAGCAGCTGATCGGCCGCAACCGGGTGATCATGCGCTGGCTGCCGCACCGCGGCGGCGCCCAGGACTACGCCTCCTGGCAGCACGCGTCCCCCGACCGGCCCTACCCGGTGCTGGTGGCGATCGGCGCCGATCCGGCGACGATGCTGGCCGCGGTCGCGCCGGTGCCGGATTCGCTGTCCGAGTACGAGTTCGCAGGCCTGCTGCGCGGTTCGCGCAGCCGCGTGTGGCGCAGCGCGATGACCGGCCTGGACGCGCCGGCTGGTGCGGAGATCCTGCTGGAGGGGTTCATCCATCCCGGCGACACCGCGCTGGAAGGGCCGTTCGGCGACCACACCGGCTACTACAACGCGCAGGGCACCTTCCCGGTGCTGACCGTGCAGCGCATGCGCATGCGTCGTGGCGCGATCTACCACGGCAGCTACATGGGCCGCTCGCCACACGACGAGCCCTCGGTGCTGTCGATGGCGCTCAACGACATCTTCGTGCCGATCCTGCGCAAGGTGTTCCCGGAGATCATCGACTTCTACCTGCCGCCTGAGGCGTGCTCCTACCGCATCGCGGTGGTCTCCATCCGCAAGCAGTACCCCGGCCATGCGCGGCGGATCATGATGGCGGTGTGGTCCTACCTGCGGCAGTTCACCTACACCAAGTTCGTGATCGTCACCGACGGCGACGTGGACGTGCGCGACTGGGGCCAGGTGATCTGGGCCGTCTCCACCCGCGTGGACCCGGCGCGCGACAGCCTGTTGCTGGAGAACACCCCGATCGACTACCTGGACTTCGCCACCCCGGTGTCCGGGCTGGGCTCCAAGCTTGGCCTGGACGCGACCGGCAAGTGGCCGTCGGAGTCGGCGCGCGAGTGGGGCCGGCCGATCAGCACCGATCCGCAGGTGGAGCGGCGGATGGAGGCGTTGTGGTCCTCGCTGGTGCGCACGCGCGAACCTGACATGGATCAATGAGCGCGTCGGCGGCGAGGCCTAGCATGGCGCTCCCGTCCAGATGGAGAAGGCGATGCAACTGGTGTGCCCGGCCGGCAACCTGCCGGCGCTGCGTGCGGCGATCGACGCCGGGGCCGACGCGGTCTACGCCGGCTTCCGCGACCAGACCAACGCGCGCGCGTTCCCCGGCCTGAACTTCGACGAGGGCGAGCTGCGCCAGGGCATCGCCTACGCGCATGCGCTGGGCCGGCAGGTCTACCTGGCGCTGAACACCTATCCGGACAGCGCGCGCCTGAAGTACTGGCAGGGCGCGGTGGACCAGGCCGCGGCGCTGGGCGTGGACGCGATCATCGCCGCGGAGATGGGCGTGCTCGACTACGCCTGCCGGCACCATCCGCAGATGGCGCGGCACCTTTCGGTGCAGGGTTCGGCGACCACCGCGCCGGCGCTGAAGTACGCCTACGAGCGCTTCGGCATCGCCCGCGCGGTGCTGCCGCGGGTGCTGTCGGTGCGCCAGGTCGAGCGCCTGTGCGACGCGTCGCCGGTGGATATCGAGGTGTTCGGTTTCGGCAGCCTGTGCATCATGGTCGAGGGCCGCTGCCAGCTCTCCAGCTACGTCACCGGCAAGTCGCCCAACCGGCACGGCGTGTGCTCGCCGGCCAGCTTCGTGCGCTGGGACGAGCATCCGCAGGACAACAGCCGCAGCGTGCGCCTGAACGGCATGCTGATCGACCGCTTCGCCGATGGCGAGCCGGCCGGCTACCCGACCGTGTGCAAGGGACGCTACGAGGTCGGCGGCGAGGTCTTCCACGCACTGGAGGAGCCGACCAGCCTCAACACCCTGGAACTGCTGCCACGCCTGGCCCAGGCCGGGGTGAAGGCGCTGAAGATCGAAGGCCGCCAGCGCGGCGTGGCCTACGTGCGCGCGGTGGCCTCGACCTGGCGCAAGGCGATCGACCGCTACCAGGGCGACCCGCAGCGCTGGGCCGTGGAGCCGCAGTGGCAGGACGCGCTGTCGGCGCATGCCGAAGGCCAGCAGACCACCCTGGGCCCGTACCACCGTGCCTGGCATTGAGCCCGGCCACGCACCGCGGCCGGCCCTCGCCGGGGCAGGCGCGGCACCGACAGGCGTCGGTTGTGCACCCGCATGCGCACGCCACGGCCGCGCACCGGCGCCACCCGTCGCCGCGGGCGATGAAGCCTCCCCGGACAGGAAACCTTCGATGAAACTCAGCCTCGGACCGCTGCAGTACTTCTGGCCGCGCGCGGCCACCTTCGCCTTCTACCGCGCCGTGGCCCAGTGGCCGGTGGACATCGTCTACCTGGGTGAAACGGTGTGCAGCAAGCGCCGCGAACTGGGCTTCGGCGACTGGCTGGCGCTGGCCGACGAGCTGGCCGACGCCGGCAAGGAGGTGGTGCTGTCCACCCTGGCCCTGGTCGAGGCCGAGTCCGAGCTGGGCACGATCCGCCGCCAGGTCGGTACCGGCCGCGTCATGGTCGAGGCCAACGACCTGTCGGCGGTGCAGCTGTGCCGCGAGAACGGTGTCGCCTTCGTCGGTGGACCCAGCCTCAACGTGTACAACCACCGCGCCCTGGCGATGCTGGCGGAAGATGGGCTGCGCCGCTGGGTGCCCGGTGCCGAGCAGGGCCGGGTGCTGCTGCAGGAGCTGCGCGCGGCGATGGAGGACGACGGCCTGCCCATGCCGGAACTGGAGATGCTGGCCTGGGGCCGGCTGCCGCTGGCGTACTCGGCGCGCTGCTTCACCGCACGTGCGCTGGACCTGCCGAAGGACCAGTGCGGCTTCCGCTGCATCGAGCATCCGGAAGGCATGCCGCTGTCCACCCGCGAGGGCGAGCCGTTCCTGACCATCAACGGCATCCAGATCCAGGGTGCCGAGGTGATCGACATGGCGCCGCTGCGCGATGAACTGGCCGCGTGCGGCGTGGGCGTCCTGCGCATCTCACCGCAGCCCCAGGGCACCGGCGAAGTCGTCGCGCGCTTCCGCCGCGCGCTGGACGCGGCGGGAACGCCGCAGGCGATGGGCGCGCACAACGGCTACTGGGAGGGCCAGCCCGGCAAGGCCTCGCT
>JAEWAG010000346.1 GCA_023391775.1 Pseudomonadota bacterium
CCCCCGGCCCCCCCGCCCGCGCCCCGCCCCCCCCGCGAGCCGGTCCCCGTGCTGACCGATGCCGACCGCGCCGCGGCCTTCCCTGCACTGCATCACGGCCACGCCCACGGCGGCGGCGTGCACAGCCTGGTGCGTTTCGACCGCCTGGAGGCCTGGGACACGGCATCAGGCGGTGGCCAGGCGTGGGAAGTGCAGTCCTGGGTCGGCGGTGACCTGCAGCGCCTGTGGCTGCGCAGCGAAGGCGAACGCGCGAGCGGGCGTCTGCAGGGTGCCGACCTGGAGCTCCTGTACGGCCGCGGCACCAGCGCCTGGTGGGACGTGCTGGCCGGCGTGCGCCAGGATTTCGGTCCCGGCGACAACCGCACCTGGGCCGCGTTCGGCGTACAGGGCATGGCCCCATACAAGTTCGAGGTCGCGGCCACCGCCTACCTCGGCAGCGGCGGGCAGACGGCGCTGCGTGCGGAGGTGGAGTACGAACTGCTGCTCGGGGCGCGGCTGGCGCTGGAGCCGCAGCTGGAGGTCGAGCTGCATGGCCGGGACGACCCGCGCCACGGCACCGGATCCGGGCTGTCCTCCGCCGAAGCCGGGCTGCGCCTGCGCTGGGCCATCACCCCGCGCGTGGCGCCGTACCTGGGCGTGGTCCACGAACGCAGCTTCGGAAACACCCGCCTGTATCGGCAGGCCGCCGATGCCCACCCCCGTGACACGCGCTGGGTCGCAGGCCTGCGCTGGTGGTTCTGAGCCGCGCCGGGCGGGGGCGCTCCGGCGCCCTCAGCCCGGATGCCGGCGGCGAAGCCGGTCAAGCTGGCCCATGAGGTCCACCGCCTCGCTGTAGGCGGCGTCCATGGTGTCCAGCTGCCCGGCATCGCCGCTGCACCGGTAGGCGTGGAGGGCGAAGCCGAGCAGGTTGAGGCGGTTGCGCAGCTCGTGCAGCAGCAGCTCCTCCTCCAATGCCTGGCTCATGCGGGGACTTCGGTAACCGGGAACCTGGCGATGCTGGCGCCCGCACCGTGACGGAAGTGCAAAGCCTGGACGGCGAGATGACATGGCCTCCACCGGCGCCTGCGCACACTCGGGTTCCCGCCGTTGGCGTGTGCCTGCCGGGAGCCCGATGAACATCGCGCCTTCGATCTGCCCGACCGTCCGGCTGCGCCTGCGGCGCAGGCCCGCGCCAAGGATGCGCTGAGCCATGGACATGGACGCCCTGCTGCTGTCGCGCATCCAGTTCGCCTTCGTCATTTCGTTCCACGTGCTGTTCCCGGCCTTCACCATCGGCCTGGCCTGGTGGCTGGGCTTCGTGGAGTGGCGCTGGCTGCGTACCCGCGACGCGGCGTGGCGGCGGATCTACTTCTTCTGGCTGCGGATCTTCGCCATCTCCTTCGGCATGGGCGTGGTCAGCGGCATCGTCATGACCTTCCAGTTCGGCGCCAACTGGCCGGAGCTGAGCCGGGTCGGCGGCGGCATCCTCGGCCCGCTGCTCAGCTACGAGGTGATGACCGCCTTCTTCCTTGAGGCCAGCTTCCTGGGCGTGATGCTGTTCGGCTGGGGCCGGGTTTCGGAGAAGCTGCATTTCCTGGCCACCTGCCTGGTCGCGTTGGGCACGCTGTTCTCGGCGTTCTGGATCCTGAGCGCCAACAGCTGGCTGCACACGCCCGCCGGGCACGCACTGGAAGGCGGTATCGTCGTGCCGGTGGACTGGTGGGCGGTGATCTTCAACCCGTCCTTCCCCTACCGCCTGGTGCACATGACCCTGGCGGCGTTCATCACCAGCTGCTTCGTCATCGGCGGCGTGGCCGCCTGGCACCTGCGGCGCGGCATCCAGGTGGACGAGGCGCGGCGCATGCTGCGCGCGGCCGTGGCCTTCGCCGCGATCACCGTGCCCCTGCAGATCCTGGCCGGCGACATGCACGGCCTCAATACGCTGGAACACCAGCCACTCAAGGTCGCGGCGATGGAGGCGCACTGGCATGCCGCCGAGCCGGGTGCGGGCGTGCCGCTGGTGGTGTTCGCCTGGCCGGATGCCGAGGCCGAGACCAACCGCCACGCGGTGGAGATCCCGCGCCTGGGCAGCCTGATCCTCACCCACGCGTGGGACGGCGACATCACGCCGCTGACCTCGGTCCCGCGCGAGGAACGGCCGCCGGTGGCGCCGGTGTTCTTCGCGTTCCGGGTGATGGTCGGCATCGGCCTGCTGATGCTGGTACTGGCCTGGGCCTCCGCGCTGGCGTGGTGGCGCGGCAGCCTGTTCCAGCACCGCTGGTTGCTAGTGGCGTGGAACGTGATGCTGCCCTCGGGCTTCGTCGCGCTGATCGCGGGCTGGTTCGTCACCGAGATCGGGCGCCAGCCGTGGGTCGTGCAGGGACTGATGCGTACCTCCGAGGCGGTGGGCGAACAGAGCGCCGGCATGGTCCTGGCCTCGCTGGCCACGTACGTGGTCGGCTATGCGTTCGTGTTCGGCTTCGGCGTCTGGTATCTCACCCGCCTGGTACGGCGCGGGCCGGTTCCCGACGGAGACGGGCCCGACCTGGACGGGGGCGATCGCACGCCGGCCCGCCCGATCTCCGCCGCCGGCATCCCGGGAGAAGACTGATGGACATCGAACAGTGGCTGCCCGTGGCCTGGTTCGTGGTGATCTGCTTCGGGATCCTGATGTACGTGGTGCTGGACGGCTTCGTACTGGGCCTGGGCATCCTCGCCCCGTTCGCGCGCAATCCGCAGGAACTGGACCTGATGATGAACACCGCCGCCCCGATCTGGGACGGCAACGAGACCTGGCTGGTGCTAGGCGGCGTCGGCCTGATGGCCGCGTTCCCGGCGGTGTACGCGCTGGTGCTGTCCTCGCTGTACCTGCCGGTGCTGGTGATGGTGATGGCGCTGGTATTCCGCGGCGTGGCCTTCGAGTTCCGGTTCAAGGCGCGCAGCTCGCGCTGGATCTGGGGCGCGGCGTTCTTCGCCGGGTCGCTGCTGGCGGCGATGGCGCAGGGCGTGATCCTCGGTGCGATCGTCGAGGGCCTGGCGGTGGAGGACGGGCGCTACGTCGGCGGCGCGTTCGGATGGTTCAGTCCGTTCACCATGCTCACCGGCCTGGCCCTGGCCGCCGGCTATGCACTGCTGGGCGGCAGCTGGCTGATCCTCAAGACCGAAGGCCCGGTGCGCACGCTGGCCTGCAGCCTGACCCGCATGCTTTGCGGGGTGGTGATCGCCGGCCTGGCCCTGGTCAGCACCTGGCTGCCGTTCCTCAACTCGCGGGTGATGGCGCGCTGGTTCGAGAGCGGAAACTTCTGGTGGCTGTCGCCGGTGCCGCTGTGCGCGGTGGTCGCCTCCATCCTGTTGTGGCGCACGACCGGACGCGGTGGGCCGGATGCACGGCCGTTCCTGCTGTCGCTGGCGCTGTTCGCCCTGGCGTTCGTGGGCCTGGTGCTGGGCATGTGGCCGTATCTGGTGCCGCCGACCTACACCCTGTGGCAGGCGGCCGCACCGGTCTCCTCGCAGGGGTTCGCCCTGGTCGGGCTGGTGCTGCTGCTGCCGCTGGTGCTTGGCTACACCGCATGGTCGTACCGGGTGTTCCGCGGCAAGGTCGACCCCGAGCGCGGCTACCACTGAGCGCGCTCACGCGCGGGCAACGCGCGGCACGCACCGCGTTTACCCGGCACCCGGGACACTGGCCGTTCCCCCACCAAGGAGCGTTGCCATGGCCCTGCCCGATTACCCCAGGCCTCCCTTCAAGCCGCAGCAGCAGTCCTTCCCCGGCAAGACCGCGCGGATGGATCCCAGGCCGGACCATGGCGAGGACAGCTACACCGGCAGCGGCCAGCTGGAGGGCAAGCGCGCCCTGATCACCGGCGGCGACAGCGGCATCGGTGCGGCGGTGGCGATCGCCTTCGCGCGGGAGGGCGCGGACGTGGCCATCGCCTTCCTGCCCGGCGAGCGCGATGACGCCGAGCACGTGCGCCAGCACATCGAGGCCGCGGGTCGGCGCGCGTTGCTGGTGGAATGCGACATCAGCGACGAGGCCCAGGCCGAAGCACTGGTGGCACAGGTGCGCGACGAACTCGGCGGCCTGGACGTGCTGGTCAACAACGCCGCCTACCAGCGCTACTTCGAGAGCTTCGAGGAGATCACCCTGGACGAATGGCGGCGCACGTTCGAGACCAACGTGCATGCGGTATTCAATCTGGTGCGCCTGAGCCTGCCGCTGCTGGAGAACGGCGGCTGCGTGATCAACACCGCCTCGGTCAATTCCAAGAAGCCCAAGCCCAACATCCTGCCGTATGCGGCCACCAAGGGCGCGGTGGCCAACCTCACCATCGGCCTGGCCGGCCTGCTGGCCGACCGCGGAGTGCGGGTGAATGCGGTGCTGCCGGGCCCGATCTGGACGCCGTTCATTCCCGCCGGCATGTCGGAGGAGGAAGTGGAGACGTTTGGCGACCAGACCCCGTTCGGTCGCCCCGGGCAGCCGGCCGAGCTGGCCTCGGCCTACGTGATGCTGGCCAGCGACCGGGCCAGCTACACCTCCGGCGCTCTGCTGACGATTTCCGGCGGCTCGGTCGTGGTCTGACCGCCGCCGGACTCAGGCCCGCTGTTCGGCGGGCCTGGGTTCGAA
>JAEWAG010000381.1 GCA_023391775.1 Pseudomonadota bacterium
ATGTAGAGAGGTCTCGTGGGCTCGGAGATTGTGTATAAGAGACAGCCACTCCAGCGCTTCGCGCTCGGCGCGCTCGCGCTCGGCCTTCTCGACCTCGGCGCTCAGGGCGGTGTCCACGGTGCGGGCGGCGATCTCGCGCAGGGCCAGCACGGTCGGCTTGTCGTCGCCGTCCTCGTTCTCGAGCGTGGCCGGCACGCCATTGGCCAGCTGACGGGCGCGCTTGGCGGCCATCATGACCAGTTCGAAGCGGTTATCGACCACTTCCAGGCAATCTTCGACGGTGATACGGGCCATAGGGGTTCCAGGCGACTGCGGTCGCCGCTCGTGTCAGGGGAAATGGAGGCGGAGTTTACCCGCGCCGCCGCCGCAGGGGCAAGGGCCGGCACCGGTTCTTCCTTTCGGCTCAGTGACTTGCGTTCAGCCAGCAGGCCGTCAGGCCGGGTCGTCCCCGGCCAGCAGCGCGCGGATCAGGCCGCCGTGCCGCAGCTGCTGCTGCGCGCGGCGCAGGCGGCTGGCCACGAATATGGCGCACATTTCGTCGACCGCGGTGTCGAACACCTCGTTGACGATGACGTAGTCGAACTCGCCGAAGTGCGACATCTCCTCGCGCGCGGCGGCCAGCCTGCGGGCGATGACCTCCTCGCTGTCCTGGCCGCGCTTGCGCATGCGCTGCTCCAGCGCCGGGCGCGACGGCGGCAGGATGTACACGCTCACCGCGTCGGGCACCTTGGCCCGCACCTGGGCCGCGCCCTGCCAGTCGATCTCCAGCAGCACGTCGTGGCCGGCGGCCAGCTGCGGCTCCACCGACTGCCGCGCCGTGCCCTTCCAGTCGCCATGCACGCGGGCGTACTCGAAGAAGTCCCCGGCCTCGATCATCCGCTGGAACTCGCCCTCGGAGACGAAGTGGTAATGCTCGGCGTGGCGCTCGCCCGGGCGCGGCGGGCGCGAGGTGAACGAGATCGACAGGCGGATCTGCCGGTCACGTGCCAGCACCGCGTTGACGATGCTCGATTTGCCGGCGCCAGAGGGCGCGGCAACGATGAAGAGGGTGCCGCGCATGGGGGCGTCGTTCGCAACTGATTGCTGGCTGGTCAAAACAGAACTCCTGCGCGGCGCCGCCCTTGCTTCTTCGAATCACGGAACACGAATCGCCAATCCCGGCTCTTACTCAATGTTCTGCACCTGTTCGCGGATCTGGTCGATCAGCACCTTCAGCTCCACGGCCGCGGCCGAGGTGCGGGCGTCGACCGACTTTGAGCCGAGCGTGTTGGCCTCGCGGTTGAACTCCTGCAACAGGAAGTCCAGGCGCCGGCCCACGGGCTGGCCCTTCTGGGCGAGGATGCGGCGGATCTCGACGATGTGGCTGCCGAGCCGGTCCAGCTCCTCGTCCACGTCCAGCTTCTGCAGCCACAGCACCAGTTCCTGCTCGGCACGCCCCGGGTCGACCGGGTGCGGCAGGTCGGCCAGGCGCGCCGCCAGTTTGGCGCGCTGGCCTTCGCGGATGGCCGGGACCAGCCCGCGCACCTGCGCGGCGATGCGCTCGATCGCATCCACCCGCTCAGCGATGGCCGACGCCAGCGCGGCGCCTTCGCGCTCGCGCGCGGCGATGAACTCGTCCAGCACCTGGTCCAGCAGCTCCAGTGCCTGCGCCTGCAGCGCCTCGCCGTCGGCCGCCGGGGTCTGCAGCACGCCGGGCAGCTGCAGCAGGTCGGTGAACTGCACCTGCAGCCGCGGGAAGCGCGCGTCCAGGCGCTGGGCCAGGTCGCCCAGCTGCGCCAGCAGGGTTTCATTGACGTGCAGGCTGGTCGCGGCCTCGGGCGCGCGCAGGCGCAGGACCAGGTCCAGCTTGCCGCGCTGCACGCGCGAGGCCACCCGCTCGCGCAGCACCGGCTCCAGCGCGCGCAGCTCCTCGGCCAGGCGCAGCCCGGTCTCGAGGAAGCGGTGGTTGACCGAGCGCAGTTCGCAGGAAAGCGCGCCCCAGGGAGTACCGCGTTCGCCGCTGGAGAAGGCGGTCATGATGCGGATCATGTGGGAATCCGTCGGTGGCAAGGTGCGAATGTTAATCTAGCCGGCCCGCCGCGGCACCCTGCCGCTTTCGCCGCCTCGCCGGCGAACCGCCGGGATCTGCCTACGGAACCTCCCCCATGACCGTCGTCCGCCCCAGTGGCCGCGCCCCCGACCAGCTGCGTCCGATCCGCATCGAGCGTGGCTTCACCCGCCACGCCGAAGGCTCGGTGCTGGTCAGCTTCGGCGATACCCGGGTGCTGTGCACCGCCAGCATCGAGAACCGCGTGCCGGGCTTCCTGCGTGGCAAGGGCGAGGGCTGGGTGACGGCCGAGTACGGCATGCTGCCGCGCTCCACCCACACCCGCTCCGATCGCGAAGCCTCGCGCGGCAAGCAGGGCGGCCGCACCCTGGAGATCCAGCGCCTGATCGGCCGCACCCTGCGCGCCTGCGTGGACCGCGCTGCCCTGGGCGAGCGCACCATCACCCTGGACTGCGACGTGCTGCAGGCCGACGGCGGCACCCGCACCGCCGCCATCACCGGCGCCTACGTGGCCCTGGCCGATGCGGTGCGCTGGCTGCAGGGCCGCGGCGAGATCAAGCGCGACCCGGTGTTCGGCGCGGTCGCCGCGGTCTCGGTCGGCGTGTACAAGGGCGTGCCGGTGCTGGACCTGGACTACGCCGAGGACAGCGACTGCGACACCGACATGAACGTGGTGATGAACGACGGCGGCGGCTTCATCGAGCTGCAGGGCACGGCCGAAGGCCATGCGTTCCGTCGTGACGAGCTCGATGCGCTGCTCGGCCTGGCCGAAGGCGGCATCAGGCAGCTGCTGGACCTGCAGCGCCAGGCCCTGGCCGGCTGAGCGGAGCGCGCGATGAAACTGGTACTTGCCTCCTCCAACCAGGGCAAGCTGCACGAGCTGCGCGAGCTGCTGGCCGGCAGCGGCATCGAGCTGCTGGCCCAGTCCGGGCTCGGCGTGGACGATGCCGAAGAGACCGGCCTGACCTTCATCGAGAACGCGCTGATCAAGGCCCGCCACGCCAGCCGCATCACCGGCCTGCCCGCGCTGGCCGACGACTCCGGCCTGTGCGTGGACGCCCTTGGCGGCGCGCCCGGCCTGTACTCGGCGCGCTATGCCGGCGAACCGGCCGATCCGCAGCGCAACATCGACAGGCTGCTGGCGGAGCTGGATGGCGTCGACGACTCGCACCGCGGCGCCCACTTCCAGTGCGTGCTGGTGGTGCTGCGCCACACCGAAGACCCGCAGCCGCTGCTGGTCGAAGGCCAGTGGCGCGGCCGCATCACCCGCCAGCGCCTGGGCGAGGGCGGCCACGGCTACGACCCCGTGTTCCTCGATCCGGAACACGGCCAGACCGCCGCGCAGATGCCGATGCACCTGAAGAACCGCATCAGCCACCGCGGCAAGGCGCTGGAGCTGCTGCGCGCGCGCCTGCCCGACGTGCTCGGCTGAGCGCGCCCCGCGCGAGCCTCCCATGCCCGACCTGATCCCGCCGCCGCTGTCGCTGTACGTGCACCTGCCCTGGTGCGTGCGCAAATGCCCGTACTGCGACTTCAACTCGCATGGCGCCAAGGGCCAGCTGCCGTTCGACGACTACGTCGCAGCGCTGGTGCGCGACCTGGAGCAGGACCTGCCGCTGGTCTGGGGCCGCACCGTGCACAGCGTGTTCTTCGGCGGCGGCACGCCCAGCCTGTTCCCGGCCGCGGCGATCGAGGCGATCCTCTCGGCAGCCTCGGCGCGGCTGCGCTTCGCCCCCGAGGCGGAGATCACCCTGGAGGCGAACCCCGGTACCGCCGAACACGACCGCTTCGAGGGCTACCGCGCCGCGGGCGTGAACCGGATCAGCTTCGGCATCCAGAGCTTCGACGACGGCTGCCTGCAACGGCTGGGCCGCATCCACGACAGCCGCGAGGCCGAGTCGGCGGTGAAGCTGGCCCAGGACGCCGGCTTCGACAACCTCAACCTGGACCTGATGTACGCCCTGCCCGGCCAGGACATCGCCATGGCCGAGACTGACCTGGAGCGCGCCTTCGTCCTGCAGCCGGCGCACATCAGCCATTACCAGCTCACCCTCGAGCCCAACACCGTGTTCTTCGCGCGGCCGCCGCAGGGCATCCCGGAGGACGACGAGGCCTGGGACATGCAGGAGCGCTGCCAGGCGCTGCTGGCCGCGGCCGGCTACGGGCACTACGAGACCAGCGCCTACGCGCGACCGGGTCGGCAGTGCGCGCACAACCTCAACTACTGGCGCTACGGCGATTACCTGGGCATCGGTGCCGGCGCGCACGGCAAGATCACCCTCGGCGCCGGACAGTCGATCCTGCGCCGCTGGAAGCACAAGCACCCGGCCACCTGGATGGCCGCTGCCGGAACGCCGCAGTCGATCGGTGGCGACGAGTCCATCGCCCCGGAGCAGCGCCCGTTCGAATACATGCTCAATGCCCTGCGCCTGCACGAGGGCTTTGCCCTGGCCGACTTCGAGGTCCGCACCGGCGTGGGCCGCGAGGACATCGCAGCGGCACTGGAGCAGGCCCGCGAACGCGGCTGGCTGCAGCTCGAGGGCGACCGCGTGCTTCCCACCGCGCTGGGACGCCGCTTCGCCAACGACGCGATCTCGCTGTTCCTCTGACCGGCGCCGCGGCTGCCTGCCGGCCGCCGTGAAACGTGATAAATACGTCCGCACGGGGGAGCATGGTGGCAGGGATGAAGTCCGGTATCCGTCCAATCGGTGACAGCGCCGCGCCGGTATCGCTGGCCAGCGCCGGGCTGCCGCCGCGCGTGCACGCGATCCTGTCCGAGGTCCTGGCGCTGGCCGCCAGCCAGCTGCGGCCGGGCCTGGAAGCCACGCTCGACGCGCTGGAGAGCCAGCTGTTCGCCGAGGCCGAGGCCGCGCGCAGCAGCCAGCAGCAGGCCGACCACCTGGACCAGCTGCAACGCCTGCGCCAGCACCGCTCCGCCTTCGCCCCGGCATTCCTCGCCGCGGTGGAAGCCTCGCTCGCGCGCCTGCGCGATGCCGATGCACCGGGAGCCGCCGAGCCGGCCGCCGACCGTGCCTCGCAGCCGCTGACCCTGGTCGAGGACACCGAACTGGACCGGGCCATCGTGCTGCGCGAAATCGCCCGCCGCCATGCGCAGCGCGGCGGCACCGCCCTGCTCCTGCTTGGCCAGCGCTACGGCGTACTCGGCGCGCGCCCGGCGCTTGACCTGGAACAGCTGCCGCTGGGTCCGCACGCGCTGTGCCACTGCCTGCGCGATGCCGGCGATGCGCTGCAGCTGGAGCTGTCCGCACAGCTGCTGCTGTACCGCCAGTTCGAGCGCCAGGTGCTGGAACGTCACGGCGAGCTGGTGCAGCGCCTGGGCATCCTGCTCGACCGCGCCGGCGTGCTGCCTGGCCTGGTGTATGCGCCCTACCGCGC
>JAEWAG010000209.1 GCA_023391775.1 Pseudomonadota bacterium
CACCTACCGCTTCTGATCCATTGGGCGCGCCCGCCCCGCCGGAGCCCTCCCCCGGCGGGGCCGGCGCGCAGTCCGTGCAACGCCGGCGCCGTGGCGGTCCAACCGCCGCGGCGCCGTTTTCCGCCCCACAACCCTGGCCTCACCCATGTCCCGACATTCCTGGTGGCGCGGCGCCGTCATCTACCAGATCTATCCCCGCAGTTTCCTCGACACCAACGGCGACGGCGTGGGCGACCTGCCCGGCATCACCGAGCGGCTGGACTACGTCGCCTCGCTCGGCGTGGACGCGATCTGGATCTCGCCGTTCTTCAAGTCGCCGATGGCCGACTTCGGCTATGACATCGCCGACTACCGCCAGGTCGATCCGCTGTTCGGCCACCTCGACGACTTCGACGCGCTGCTGGCCAAGGCCCACGGCCTGGGCATCAAGGTGATGATCGACCAGGTGCTCAGCCACACCTCCGACCAGCACGAGTGGTTCCGCGAGAGCCGCATGAGCCGCGACAACCCGAAGGCGGACTGGTACGTGTGGGCCGACCCCAAGGAAGACGGCACTCCGCCCAACAACTGGATGTCGCTGTTCGGCGGCGTGGCCTGGCAGTGGGAGCCGCGGCGCGAGCAGTACTACCTGCACAATTTCCTGACCGCGCAGCCGGACCTGAACTTCCACAACCCGGAGGTGCGCAAGGCCGTGCTCGAGAACGTGGAGTTCTGGCTCAAGCGCGGCGTGGACGGCATGCGCCTGGACGCGATCAACTTCTGCTTCCACGACCGGCTGCTGCGCGACAACCCGGCCAAGCCGAAGGAAATGCGCACCGGCCGCGGCTTCAGCCCGGACAACCCCTACGCCTACCAGTACCACTGGTACAACAACACGCGCCCGGAGAACATCGCGTTCCTGGAAGACCTGCGCGCCCTGCTGGACCGCTACCCGGGCACCGTGGCCCTGGGCGAGATCTCCTCGGAGGACTCGCTGGCCACCACCGCCGAGTACACCTCGGCCGGGCGCCTGCACATGGGTTACAGCTTCGAGCTGCTGGTGGACGACTTCAGCGCCGGCTACATCCGCCAGACCGTGTCGCGGCTGGAGGAGGCCATGACCGAAGGCTGGCCGTGCTGGGCCATCTCCAACCACGACGTGCAGCGCGCGGTGACCCGCTGGGGTGGCGCCGCGCCGTCGCCGCAGATGGCGCGCATGCTGGTGGCGATGCTGTGCTCGCTGCGCGGCTCGCTGTGCGTGTACCAGGGCGAGGAGCTTGGCCTGCCGGAGGCCGAGGTGCCGTTCGAGGCGCTGCAGGATCCCTACGGCATCACCTTCTGGCCGAACTTCAAGGGCCGCGACGGTTGCCGCACGCCGATACCGTGGAACGACGCCGACGATGCCGGCTTCAGTGCCGCAAGCCCGTGGCTTCCGATTCCTGCGGCGCATCGCGCCCTGGCGGTGGAAGGCCAGCACGCGGACCCGGATTCGGTGCTCAACGCGGTGCGCGGCTTCATGGCCTGGCGCCGGCAGCAGCCGGCCCTGGTCGGCGGCTCGATCCGCTTCCTGGACACCGCCGAGCCCGTGCTGGCCTTCGAGCGCGAGTACCAGGGCCAGCGCATGCTGTGTGCGTTCAACCTGGCGGCCACCCCTTCCAGCCTGTCCCTGCCGGACGGCAGCTGGCAGGTGCAGGCGCTGGATCGCTACGCCAATGCGAGCGTCATCGACGGCCAGGCCGCGCTGCCGGCCTGGGGCGTACTGTTCGCGAACGCCGGCTGAGTTCCAGCCGGCCGAAGTGCTCCCGTCGATGGCGTGCAACACCGGACCGGCGAGGTAGACAAGGCCGGGGCAACCTCAGCAGGTTGCCCCGGCTTTTTTGTGGGGAACTCCGCGGCCTGCCGTCCCCTTGCCCAACCGTTGCCGGAGCTCCGGCATATGCATCGCCGTTAGCCGGGATGCCACCGGCGGCTGGTTCACGGCTCAGCCCGTGTATCGAGCGGCGGTAATCCTGCATTGCGATGCCGCAGCGCCAGGCGCGAGCACCGCGGCGCGCTCTGGCGTTTCCGCGACTAGCGCGGCCAGCGGTTCCAACTGGCCCTTCGCTCTCGCGGTGGCCGCCCTGGCGGTACGAACGCACGCGCACATCGCCTCCTGGCCGCAGTGCCGTGCCGCCACCCGGCCAGGTCCGCGCCAGGCCCCGCGCAACGAGCCGCCGCCTTCGCACCCGTTTCACCGCGCTGGCCGCAGCGTGCGCCGGATTCCCCACGCAGCGAGGCCGGCATGACATCCCCCACCCTTCGTGCACGGCGTGCCGTGGTGACCGTCTGTGCCAGCGGCCATCCGCGCAGCGCGCACGAGCGTGCGTCGCAGGAGTGGGTGGCCCGCCGCCTTGCCGAGCTGGTGGGCTGGGAATACGCCGGTCCGTACGACCCCGCCAACCCGCCGTCGCTGCGCCCCTACTTCGTCCCCGATGACACCCTGACGGTGGCCCAGGCGGCGGCGCTGGGCATCGAAAGCGAGGACGACCTGTTCGGCGGCGTGGTGCCGCATGCCTTCGTGGCCAGCAAGGTGATCACCCACGGCCTGCCGGCCGGAGTGGCGGCCGGCCCCGATGGCTGGCGCCCGGAGCTCGGCGAGCGCCTGCGCACGGTGGTGCTGGATGGCTTCAGCGCGTTCTGCCCGCACTCGGCCGGCGAGGCAGGGCGGCAGCTGCTGGCCCGTGGCGGCGCGATCCGGCTCAAGCCGGCACAGGCGCGCGGCGGGATGGGCCAGGTGCGGGTGGACGATCCCTCGCGCCTGGACGAGGCGGTGGCCCGCCTCGACGCCGCCGAACTGCAACGCCACGGCATGGTGCTGGAGCAGGATCTTGCCGAGGCGACCACCTGCAGCGTGGGTCAGGTGCGCATCGCCGGCATCGTGCTGTCCTACCTCGGCACCCAGTACCAGGCTCCGGACCGCGAAGGGCTGGACGTCTACGTCGGTTCGCGGCTGCACGTGGTGGCCGGCGACTATCCCGCGCTGCAGGCGGTAGCCGGCGACGCGCTGCAGCGGCAGGCACTGGAATGCGCCCGCCGCTACGACGCGGCGGTCGAATCGTTACACCCGGGTTTCTTCGCCTCGCGCCGCAACTACGACGTGATCGCCGGCCATGACGCGCAGGGCAACTGGCGTTGCGGCGTGCTGGAGCAGTCCTGGCGCATGGGCGGCGCCTCGCCGGCGGAGATCGTCGCGCTCGAGGCCTTCCTCGGCTCGGACGACCCGCCAGCCGCGCTGACCGCCTCGTGCCACGAGTCCCACGATCCGGCACACACCCCGCCTGCGCACGCGCGCATCCATTTTCACGATCCGCATGCGCGGCGTGGACCACTGCTCAAGTACGCTGTGGTGCATGGAAATACGCCTTGATCCGGTCGACATCGCGGTCGATGGCGAGGTCGTCCGCGGCACCGTCCTCTCGCCTCCGCCCGCCCTGCCCGGCGTGCTCTTCGTGCATGGCTGGGGCGGCAGCCAGGACCATGACCTGGGCCGCGCCCGGCGCGCCGCCGGCATCGGCTGCGTCTGCCTGACCTTCGACCTGCGCGGCCATGAGGAGACCGCCTCGCAGTGGGAGACCGTGAGCCGGCCGCAGAACCTGGCCGACCTGCTCGCCGCCTACGACTGGTTCGTCTCGCGGCCGGACGTGGATGCCTCGGCGATGGCGGTGGTCGGCATCAGCTACGGCGGCTACCTCGCCAGCCTGCTGGCGGAACTGCGCCCGGTGCGCTGGCTGGCGCTGCGTTCGCCGGCACTCTACAAGGACGAGGGCTGGGACCTGCCCAAGCGCAGGCTGCACGCCGACCCCGACCTCGCCGCCTTCCGCCGCCGCCCGCTGCCCTGGCAGCAGAACCGGGCACTGCGCGCCTGCCACGGTTTCGGCGGCGACGTGCTGCTGGTGGAGGCCGAGCACGACGAAACCGTGCCGCACACGGTGGGCGAGAACTACGCCGCCGCCTTCTCCTGCGCGCGCTCGCTGACCAAGCGGCGCATCTCCGGCGCCGACCACGCGTTTTCCGGCAAGGCCGAGCAGCAGGCCTATACCGAAGTGCTGGTGGGCTGGCTCGGCGAGATGGTGCGCACCGCACGCGAGCACGAGGCCGGGCAGAAGGTCGCCGAACGCAAGCGCGTGCGCCGGGCGAGCGCCGGCAACGCGTCCTGACCGCCCCCGGACACCCGCGCCGGGCCCGGATCGGCGCCAGATGGCGCCAATTCGCCGGTTTCCCGCGGTTTTCCCCTTGGCGGCGCCCCGTTCATCGCCTACATTCGCGGTGCCGATGCTGTCGGCCCACCATCCAATCGAACGGAACAGGAAATTTATGGCGAAGACCACCAAGAAGCCGGCCGCCAAGAAGGCCGCGACCAAAGCGGCAAAGACGACCGCAGTGAAGAAGGCTGCTGCTCCGAAGAAGGCTGCCGCGCCGAAGAAGGCCGCCCCCCTGAAGGAAGTGCTGGGCAAGTCCGCCCTGATCAAGCACCTGTCCGAGACCAGCGGCGTCGTGGCCAAGGACGTCAAGGCCGTCCTGGGTGCCGTCGAGGATGCGATCTCCGGCGCCATCAGCAAGAAGGGTGCGGGCAGCTTCACCCTGCCGGGCCTGTTCAAGGTCAGCGCGGTCAAGGTGCCGGCCAAGCCGAAGCGCAAGGGCATCAACCCGTTCACCAAGGAAGAGCAGGTGTTCGCGGCCAAGCCGGCTTCGGTCAAGGTCAAGGTGCGTCCGCTCAAGAAGCTCAAGGACGCCGCTGCCTGACCGGCACGATGGATGAGTTTCCAGCAACGGGGCGGCCGCAGGGCCGCCCCGTTGCGTTTGGTGGCCCCGCGCCTTGCCGCGGCGCGCACACCGCACGCGCCATGCTGGGGCCATGGCTGCACATCCGCTCCCCTTCCCGTCGCCGCGGCGCCGCACGCTTCCCCGGCGCCTGGCCGGCCTTGCCTGGGCCTACCTGTGGCTGTTCGCCGCCGGCGTGCTGCTGGCCTGGGCGTGGCAGCAGCCGGGCGCGCAACGCGCGCGGCTGGCGTGGGAGCTGTCGCGCATGCC
>JAEWAG010000018.1 GCA_023391775.1 Pseudomonadota bacterium
GGCCGCGAAGGCGCCCCGGGCCTCCGCCCCGCGTACGCCTGCCGCCGCCGCGGTGCAGGGCTTCTCGCTGGAGCCGGTGTTCGCCGCCTCGCGCAAGCTGGTGCCGGCTGCCCGCCAGGCCGAGCTGCGCGAGTTCCTGGCCGCGTTCTACCTGCGCATGGAGGAAGACGAGTTCCCGCACCACCCGCCGCAGGGCTGGGCCGCGATCGGCGCGGACATGCTGGAGTTCGCACGCAAGCGCAAGCCGGGGACCGCGAGCGTGCGCGTGTTCAATCCGACCCTCAAGGCCAATGGCTGGGAGTCGCCTTACACCGTGCTGCAGATCGTCAACGACGACATGCCGTTCCTGGTCGACTCGGTGAGCATGGCGCTGGCGGAAATGGGCGTGGCCGTGCACGTGCTCGGCCACCCGCTGGTGCGGATGGAACGCGACCGCAGCGGCAAGCTGGTGCGGGTGGGCGAGGGCAAGCCCGAGTCGCTGATGCTGCTGGAGATCGACCGCCAGCCGGCGGAGGCGATGGCCGCCATCGAGCAGCGCGTGCAGGCGGTGCTGGCCGAGGTGCGCGCCGTGGTCGCCGACTGGGGCCTGATGCGCGAGCGCATGCAGGTGCTGGCCGACGACCTGGCCACCCGCCGCATGCCGGTGGACGACGCCACCCGGCGCGAGGCGCAGGAGTTCCTGCGCTGGGCCGCAAATGACCAATTAATCCTGTTCGGCTACCGCGAGTACCGCGTGCTGCGCCAGGGTGGCCAGGACGTGCTGGCGCCGGTGGAAGGCTCCGGCCTGGGCCTGATGCGCGGCCGCGACAATGCCGCGCCGCGTCCGGTCGACACCCTGGCCGCGCACGGCCTCAACGAGTCCGGCGCCGGCATCGAGCCGCTGATCCTGACCAAGACCAACGCCCGGTCGCGCCTGCACCGCAAGGGCTACATGGATTACGTGGGCGTGCTCGAGTTCGACGCCAGCGGCCGGATCATCGCCGAGCAGCGCTTCCTCGGCCTGTACACCTCCAGCGCCTACAACCGCCGCCCGTGGGAGATCCCGCTGGTGCGCGAGCGCTACGAACACGTGATGCGGCGCTCGGGCCTGGCCCCGAACAGCCACAGCGGCAAGGCCCTGCGCCACATCCTGGAGACGGTGCCGCGCGAGGAGCTGTTCCAGTCCAGCCAGGAGGAGCTGTTCCGCACCGCCACCGGCGTGCTCGGCCTGCAGGAGCGCGTGCGCAGCCGCCTGTTCCTGCGCCGCGACCGCTATGGCCGCTTCTTCTCCGCGCTGGTCTACATCCCGCGCGAACGCTTCAATACAGATGTGCGCCTGCGCATCGAGTCCATGCTGCGCGAGGCCCTGCATGGCGAGCACGTGGATTCGAGCGTGGTGCTGGGCGAGTCACCGCTGGCCCAGCTCCACCTGATCGTGCGTCCCACCGCCGGCGAGGTGGTGGACGTGGACACCGCCGAGCTGGAGCGCGGCCTGGCCCACGTGCTGCGCAACTGGCAGGACGACCTGCGCGAACTACTGATCGCCCGGCACGGCGAGGCCGTGGGCCTGCGCCTGGCCAGCAGCTACGGCCGCGCCCTGCCGGCCGGCTACATCGAGGACATGTCGCCGGAACTGGCGGCCAACGACGTCGAGCAGCTGGCCGCGCTGGCCGGCCCGGAGGACCTGCGCCTGAGCCTGCGCAGCACCCCGCGCGACGACGGCGCCAGCCTGCGCCTGAAGCTGTACCGCCAGCACGACGACATCCCGCTGTCGGATGTGCTGCCGCTGATGGAGAACATGGGCCTGCGCGTGATCTCCGAGCATCCGTACCGCCTGCAGGCGGCGATGCCCGGCGGTGGCGGCCAGCCGATCTACATCCAGGATTTCGAGGTCGAGGCGCCCGCCGACTCCGTGGAGGCCGGTGCACTGGCCCAGGCGTTCGAGCAGGCCTTCGTCGCCACCTGGTCCGGCCGTGCCGAGAATGACGGCTTCAACCGCCTGGTCCTGGCCGCGGCGCTGGACTGGCGCCAGGTCGCGCTGCTGCGCGGTTACTGGAAGTACCTGCTGCAGACCGGCGTGCCGTTCTCGCAGGGCGCGGTGGAGCAGACCCTGGCCCGCTACCCGCTGCTGGCGCGCCTGCTGGTGGAGCTGTTCGAGGCCCGCTTCGACCCGGCCAGCGGTGGCGTGGCCCGCGTGCGTTCGGCCCAGGAGCAGCTGGCCGGGCAGCTGCGCCCGCTGGCGCGCGGCGACGAGGCCACCGTGCGCATCCTGCAGGAGGTGGTGGACGCCGTCGGCGCGGGGCGCGATGCGCGGGCCGCCGCGGTACGCGAGGCACTGTCGCGCCTGCTGGACGGGGTCGACAGCCTGGACGACGACCGCATCCTGCGCAGCTTCATCGACGTGATCGACGCGACCCTGCGCACCAGCTACTTCCAGCGCGGCGCGGACGGCGAGCCGGCCGAAACCATCAGCTTCAAGTTCGACCCCTCGCTGGTTCAGGACATGCCCAAGCCGCGCCCGTACCGCGAGATCTTCGTGTACGGGCCGCGCGTGGAAGGCGTGCACCTGCGTTTCGGCCCGGTGGCCCGTGGCGGCCTGCGCTGGTCCGACCGCCGCGAGGACTTCCGCACCGAGGTGCTGGGCCTGGTCAAGGCGCAGATGGTCAAGAACACGGTGATCGTGCCGGTGGGCGCCAAGGGCGGCTTCTACGCCAAGCGCCTGCCGGACCCGGCGGTGGACCGCGACGCGTGGTTCGCCGAGGGCGTGGCCTGCTACAAGCTGTTCATCCAGGGCCTGCTGGACATCACCGACAACATCGTCGA
>JAEWAG010000031.1 GCA_023391775.1 Pseudomonadota bacterium
GCGATCGCCGGCGTGATCGGCTGGGTCGGCCTGGTGATCCCGCACATCGCGCGGATGATCGTCGGCCCTTCGTTCCAGCGCCTGTTGCCGGCCAGCGCCGTGCTCGGCGCCGCCTACCTGATCCTGGTCGACACGCTCGCCCGGACGCTCTCGGGCAACGAGATCCCGCTCGGCATCCTCACCGCGGTGGTGGGCGCGCCGTTCTTTCTCTGGCTGCTGGCCCGCGGCCGCCGCGGCTGGGCATGAGCGCCTCCGCACGGCCGCCCGAAGGAGGCGCGTTCTCCCCCGGGGAGATGGACGCGCAGCGTCCAGAGGGTCGTCCAGTGAGCGCCTCCGCACGGCCGCCCGAAGGAGGCGCGTTCTCCGCCGGGGGCGAGCAGTCCCTGCAGGCACGGGAGCTGGCGATCGGCTACGGCCGGCGCCAGGTCGCTGCCGGCATCTCGCTGCAGGTGCAGCCCGGCGAGGTCTATTGCCTGCTGGGTCCCAACGGCTGCGGCAAGACCACCCTGTTCCGGACCCTGCTGGGCCTGATCCCGCCGCTCGCCGGCTCGGTGCGACTTGCGGGCCGCGACCTCGCGCAACGTTCGCGCCGCTCCATCGCGCGCCTGGTCGCCTACGTGCCGCAGTCGCATGCGCCCGCCTTCCCCTACACCGTTCGCGAAGTGGTGCTGATGGGGCGCACGGCGCACCTCGGCCTCTTCTCGCAGCCGCGGCGGTCGGACTACGAACGCGCCGCGACGGCGCTCGAGCAGCTCGGCATCGCCGAGCTCGCCGAGGCGGACTACAGCCGGATCTCTGGCGGTCAACGACAGCTGGTGCTGCTGGCCCGGGCGCTGGCCGGCGAATGCGCCTACATGGTCATGGACGAACCCACCGCCAGCCTCGACTACGGCAACCAGGCGCTGGTGCTGCAGCGGATCCGCGCCCTGGCCGCGGGCGGCATCGGCGTCGTCATGTCCAGCCACGATCCGGACCATGTGCTGGCGGTGGGCGATCGTGCCGCGCTGATGCGCGATGGCGCGATCCTGCGCCAGGGCCCCGTGTCCGAGGTCATGGATTCGGCCACCCTCGGCAGGGTCTACGGCATCGCGGTGGATGTCGTCACCCTGCCCGACGGCCGCAAGGTCTGCCTGCCCGGCCGCCCGGATGAGGCCCCTGCGCCCCCGGACCAAGCCGCGGCGGGCCCGTCCCGATCCACCCCTGTACTAAGATAGCGGCCAACCACGATGGAGGTGTCCGTGCTGCTCGATGAATCCACCCGCCCGGGGTCCGCGATCGCGCCGGACGGTGTCGCCACGACTGCCCTTCACGGTGTGGCGCAGGCAAGCATCGACCAGGGTCGCATCGACCTGGCGGCAGCCCTGCGCTGGGCCGCGCGCCTGCAGCTGAACGAGGGTGTCTGCAACCATTTCAGCCTCGAAGTGGCAGCGGACCGCTACCTGATCAACCCGCAGGGATTGCACTGGAGCGAGGTACGGGCGGCCGACATCCTGCTCATCGACGGCGCCGGCCGGGTCCTCGATGGCCACCACGGCCTGGAGCCCACGGCCTTCTTCATCCATAGCTGGATTCATCGCCTCAACCGCCATGCCCGCTGCGTGCTGCATACCCACATGCCGTATGCCACCGCCCTCACCCTGGTGGAAGGGGGCCGCCTGGAGTGGTGCAACCAGAACACCCTGCGTTTCTGGAACCGCGTCGGCTACGACGACGACTACCGGGGCCTTGCGCTCGACGAGGCCGAAGGCCGGCGGATCGCCGGTGCGCTGGAGGGCAAGGACGTGTTGTTCTCGGCCAGCCACGGCGTGACGGTGGTGGCCGCCAGCGTCGCCTGGGCGTTCGACGACCTCTACTACCTCGAGCGCGCCTGCATGCACCAGGTGCTGGCGGTCCAGGCAGCCAACGGCCGGCCGCTGCGGCGCGTCCCTGACGCGATGTGCGAACAGGTGGGCCGCCAGATCGCCGGCGAGCGCCAGCAGAGCGACCTGTTCTTCGACTCCATCAAACGCATCCTGAGCCGCGAAGAGCCCGGCTGGGATTCGCTCTCGGGCCCCCTCCCAGGCCCGATCCCCGGCCCTTCTTCCGCCCGTTGATCCGGGCGCAGGCGCTGCCCGAACCAACCGAACCCGCGCCGGAGCACTCCGGGGCGACAGATGCCCGGCCTCCCGCCGGCAGGAGTCATGCATGACCGCCGTGTTCCATCGCCATCTCGCCCGCCATTTCCCGGTCGCCGTGTCCGGTCGGGGTGTCAGGATCTTCGACAGCGAGGGTCGCGAATACATCGACGCATCCGGCGGCGCGGCCGTCTCCTGCCTGGGCCACGGCCATCCGGATGTCCTGGCCGCCATGCATGCCCAGATCGACCAGCTGGCCTACGCGCACACCAGCTTCTTCACCACCGAGGTGGCCGAGGAGTTGGCCGCCAACCTGGTCCGGCGGGCACCCGCCGGCACCAGCCACGCCTACTTCGTCTCCGGCGGATCGGAAGGCGTCGAAGCGGCGTTGAAGATGGCCCGCCAGTACTACGTCGAGCTCGGCCAGCCGCAGCGCAGCCGCTTCATTGCCCGACGCCAGAGCTACCACGGCAACACGCTCGGCGCGTTAGCCGTGGGCGGCAATGCCTGGCGCCGGGCGCAGTTCGCGCCGCTGCTGATCGACGTGGAGCATGTCTCCCCCTGCTACGAATATCGCGACCGTCGCGAAGGCGAGACCCCGGAGCAGTATGGCGAACGCCTCGCGGCCGAGCTCGAGCAGACCATCCTGCAGGTCGGCCCCGACCAGGTGATCGCGTTCATCGCCGAAACCGTGGGCGGTGCGACCGCCGGCGTGCTGACGCCGGTTCCCGGCTATTTCCGGCGCGTGCGGGAGGTCTGCGACCGGCACGGCATCCTGCTGATCCTCGACGAGGTCATGTGCGGCATGGGCCGCTGCGGCACCCTGCACGCCTGCGAGGCGGAAGGCGTCGTGCCGGACCTGCTGGTCATCGCCAAGGGCCTGGGTGGTGGCTACCAGCCGATCGGCGCGGTCCTTGCCCAGGCGAAGATCGTGGCAGCGATGCGCCAGGGAACCGGCTTCTTCCAGCACGGCCACACCTACCTCGGCCATGCGGTCGCCTGTGCCGCCGCGCTGGCGGTGCAGCAGGTGATCGAGCGCGACGGCCTGCTCGACCAGGTGGTCCGTCGCGGCGAGCTGCTGCAGCAGCGCCTGCGGGAGGTCTTCGGCCAGCATCCCAACGTCGGCGACATCCGCGGACGCGGCCTGTTCATCGGCCTGGAGTTCGTGGCCGACCGCGCCAGCCGGGAGCCGTTCGACCCGGCGCTGCAAATCAACGCGACGCTCAAGCGGATAGCGATGGACAATGGGCTCATGTGTTATCCCATGGGTGGCACAATCGACGGTCGGCGCGGCGACCACGTGTTGCTCGCGCCGCCGTTCATTGCAACCGAGGACGACATCGACCAGATCGTCCAGCGGCTGCAACGGGCGCTCGACCGGACGCTCGAGAAGGCTTCAGCCACTGCCGGCCATTGACCGACCCACCAAGAGAGAGAGAGAAGACCAGATGAAGACATCCACGCCCTCCCCCGTCCGCCTGCGGTCCGCCTCGCTGGCCGCCTCGGTGGCACTCGCTGCCGTGACGGCGTTCAGTGCCGCGCCGGCGGCCGCGCAGCAGAAGTTCATGACCATCGGCACCGGCGGCGTCACCGGCGTCTACTACGCGGCCGGTGGCGCCATCTGCCGCCTGGGCAACAAGGCCCGCGCCAAGCACAACATCCGCTGCTCGGTCGAGTCCACCGGCGGCTCGGTGTTCAACGTCAACACCATCAAGGCCGGCGAGCTGGACCTCGGATTCGTGCAGTCGGACGTGCAGTACAACGGCTTGAAGGGCGTCGGCCAGTTCAAGGACAGCGGCGCCTAT
>JAEWAG010000053.1 GCA_023391775.1 Pseudomonadota bacterium
CGATCGTCGGCAGCGTCTGATGAGTATAAGAGACAGGCGCTTCCCCGGCAAGGCTCAGCTCGACGCGCTGGTGCACCTGCCGCTGGTGCTGCCGCCGGTGGTGATGGGTTATGCGCTGCTGGTGCTGTTCGGCCAGCAGGGCCCGGCCGGGCGCTGGCTGGAGGCCACGTTCGGCTTCACCTTCGCCTTCCGCTGGACCGGCGCGGCGCTGGCCTGCGCGGTGATGGGCTTCCCGCTGATGGTGCGCGCGATCCGCCTGTCGATGGAGAACGTGGACCGTCGCCTGGAACAGGCCGCGGCCACCCTGGGCGCGGCGCCCTGGCGCGTGTTCCTCACCGTGACCCTGCCGCTGGCCTGGCCCGGGCTGGTCGCCGGCCTGGCCCTGGGGTTTGCCAAGGCGCTGGGCGAGTTCGGCGCCACCATCACCTTCGTCTCGTCCATCCCCGGCGAGACCCGCACCCTGTCCTCGGCCATCTACGGGCTGATGCAGGTGCCCGGTGGCGAGGCCGGCATCTGGCGCCTGGCCGCGGTGGCGCTGGTGATTTCGCTGGCCGCGCTGCTGGCCTCCGAGTGGCTGGTGCGCCGACAGCGCGGCAGCGAGGAGGACTGATGCGCGGAGCCGGCCCATGCTGAAGATCGACCTGCAACTGCGCCGCGGCCGCTTCCAGCGCCAGGTGCGCATCGGGGAAAGCGCCCGGGTGGTTGCCCTCACCGGCCCCTCCGGTGCCGGCAAGACCAGCGTGCTCAATGCCATCGCCGGGCTCGTGCGCCCGCATGCCGGCCGCATCGAGATCGACGGGCGCGTGCTGTACGACAGCGCCTCGGGCATCGACGTGCCCACCCACCGGCGCAAGGTCGGCTACGTGTTCCAGGATGCGCGGCTGTTCCCGCACCTGGATGTGCGCGGCAACCTGCGCTACGGCCGCCATGGCGATGGCGGGGAACGCTTCGGCTTCGACGCGGTGGTCGAACTGCTTGGCATCGGCCACCTGCTGGAGCGGCGTACGCGCCACCTGTCCGGGGGCGAGGCGCAGCGGGTGGCGATCGGCCGCGCCCTGCTCTCGCAGCCGGCGCTGCTGCTGTTCGACGAGCCGCTCTCGGCGCTGGACCCGGCCCGGCGCGAGGAGCTGATCCCGTGGCTGCAGCGCGTGCGCGACGAGGTACGCCTGCCGATGCTCTACGTCAGCCACCACCCCGACGAGGTACGGCGCCTGGCCGAGGCGATCCACGTCCTGGATTGACGTCGGCTTGCCGGCGGCGCGCGCAGACTGGAGTGCCGCCGCCAGGAGCCGCCCATGGCGCTGCCACGCAGGACCGCGTTCCCGACCGACCGGGTGCGCCATTTCCTCGAGCCGGGCCCGCTGGTCCTGATCACCACCGCATGGAAAGCCCAGCGCGCGATCATGACCTGCGGCTGGCACATGATGCTCGGCTACGACCTGGTCGGCACGTACATCTGGCAGGCCAACACCAGCCACGCGCTGGCCCGGCGCAGCCGCCAGTGCGTGATCAACCTGCCCACCGCGCCGCTGCTGGACGCGGTGGTCGGCATCGGCAACTGCAGCAGCGCCGAGGTCGACAAATTCGAGCGCTTCGGCCTCACCGCGCAGGACGCGCGCGAGGTGGAAGCCCCGCTGGTCGGCGAGTGCCACGCCGCGTTCGAGTGCCGGCTGCACGAGACCCGGATCACCGCCGACTACCCGCTGTTCGTGTGGAAGGTGGTGCATGCGCGCGCCGCCGCGCGGCCGAGGTTCCCGCGCACCGTGCACTACCGCGGCCAGGGGCGGCTGATGCTGTCAGGCGACGAAACCAGCCGGCGGCGGCTGTTCCGGCCGGAGATGCTCGAATCCTGATCAGTTCGCCGTGGCCGGGTTGCGGGTCACCCGCGCCTGGCCGTCGCGCAGCTCGAAAGTGAATGCCCAGGAAAGTGTCACCGGTACCGGCCGGGCCGCCAGTACCGGCCCGGAACACCCGGCGCCGGTCCAGAAGCGGTCGCGGGTGGCGGCGTCCGGGTATTCGCACATCATGGCCGGCCGGAACTGCCAGCTCGCCATCGCACCGCGCACGGCCTCGGCCAGCGGCTCCGGCGCCTCGCTGGCGGCCACGCATTCGGGCGCATCGACCAGGCGCACGTCGCGCACCGAGCCGTCCTCCGACACCACCAGCGATGCGCAGATGCTGATGTCGAATGGACTGGCCGGGCGGTAATGCGCCGGGAAACCCGGCGCATCGGTGGCCAGGAACTGCGGCAGCGAGAAGCCCTGGTGTGGAGCCAGTTCGTAGCGCGTTACACCGGCCGGCATGATCATCCGCTGGCCCACTCCGGTGCTCGTGGCCGTGGGCGAAGTCGGGCCGGACACGGTGGCGCAGCCGGCCAGCAGAAGCAGTCCACCCAGAGCGCATGCAAGGTGGCGGGCGGCCCGCATGCCGCTGGCCGGCAGGCCTGGGAGGCGGCGTGCGCCACGCGGGTCGCCCACGGCCTCAGGCCTGCCCGCCCTCGGCGGCCCCCTCCTGCTCCGGCGGATCCAGTGCGAATGTCACCGGCACCCGCACCCGTCCGGGAACGGCCTTGCCGTTCTCCATCGCCGGAGTGAACTTCCATTGCCGCGCGGCCTCGACCGTGCCTGCCTCGAACACGCCCACCGGCGTGGCGCGCTCGACCTCCACATTGGTGACGCTGCCATCGGCGGCGACACTCACGATCAGGATGACCTGTCCGGTGACGCCGGACTGCGCCGCTTCCACGGGGTAGCGCGGCGGCGGCATCTTTTCCAGTGCCACGCCGGGCCGGTCCTTGGCGGCAACAGGGCCAGTGGCGGACAGTGCGGTTCCGGGAGCAGTGCCGGCAGGCTGCGCGGCCCATGCGGCAAGACCGCTGGTGGCAACCAGGCAAAGCGCGCCCAGGCTGGCGGCGAAGGTACGACGGCGAGAGAGGACGGGATGCTTCAGCATTTCGATACGCTCCTTGATCGGGTGCTGGAGTGGCCAGTGGCAACCCAGCGGGAGGGACAGGTCGTACAGCTGCGTCTTGAGCATGGCCTCGCCATACGCGCGCCGGTCGCCGGGGTGGCGCGCGATCACGCTGGCATCGCAGGCCAGTTCCTGGTCCTGGCGGAAGCGCCGCAGGGCCGCGGGGAACAGCGGGTGGAACCAGAACAGGCAGCGCAGCAGCGCCGCCGCCGCGTTGGCCAGCAGGTCGCCTCGGCGTACATGCAGGCTTTCGTGCGCGACGATCAGCTGCTGCTCGCGCGCGGTATAGCGTTGCCCGAAATCGGCCGGCAGCAGGATGCGCGGACGGAAGACGCCGACCACGGCAGGCAGGCCATGGACCGCCCGCTGGCACTGGTACAGGCCGTCCTGGCGACGGGCGACCGGTCCCAGCGCCCGCTGGAAGCGGAGCTGCTGGACGACCATCAGCAATGCGGTGGCGATGGCGCCCGCCAGCCATGCCGGCCCCACCCAGTCCAGCCATGCACGTCCACTGCCGGGAACCGATGCCAGCGCATCACCGGCCGCTACCTGCACCGGCGCCAGCCACGCGGTGGCGGCCGGCAGTGCCGCCTGGCCACCGGGCACCAGCACCGCCACGCCGGCGGCCGGTACGCAAAGCCACAACAGGTAGCTGGCGCGCGCGCCACCGAGCCGGCACAGGGGCCGCCGCAGCAGCAGCGCCAGGACGATGCCCACGGTGAACGCGAGCGAGACCTCCAGCAGGATCACCGGCAGCTCAGCGTCCATCGGCCTGGTCCTCCTCCAGCCCGGCTACCAGCCGCTTCAATTCGACAATGTCTTCCTCCGAGAGCTTCCCGCGCTGGCTGAAGTGCGCCACCAGCGGCGCCACGCGGCCGCCGAACAGGCGCTCCAGCAGGCCCTCGCTCTGCTGCTGTACCCAGGCTTCGCGCGCCAGCACCGGGGAGTAGAGATAGCGACGACCGTCGCGCTCGGCACTGATCGCGCCCTTGTTGAGCAGCCGGTTGAGCAGGGTCTTGATCGTGGGCTCCGCCCAGCCCGTGGCCGGGGCCACCGCGGCCACCACGTCCTCGGCGCTGCGCGGGCTTGAACGCCACAGCACGTCCATGACGGTGGCCTCGGCATCGGTGATCGGGATCGAAGGGGGCGCCATCACGACTCTCCGTTTACATCCGTAATCGAGATTGGATTACAGGCGTAAACGAACCAGCTGTCAAGTGCCTGCCTGGCGCTGGCAAGATCAGGCGGGAAATGGAGGGGAAAACATGCGCCATCAACGCAAGACCCGGCACTGCACCTGGCTGGCCTGCCTGCTGCTGCCGGTCGCCCATGCGGCAACGCCTGCGTTCAATCTCGCGGTGGAGAACGGCGGCCAGGCCTGCGCGCTTTCCGCACCACCGGCCGCTCCGCCGGGTGCCCTGCCCGACCCGCTGCGGTCGGCCGACGGCCGGCGGGTAGCCGACGCCGCGCAGTGGCGCTGCCAGCGCCAACAGACCGTGGCCCTGCTGGAGCAGCAGGTGTACGGCCGCAAAGGGCCGGCGCCAGAGCGCGTAAGCGGCCGCGTCAGCGCCGACCGCATCGAGGTGGAAGTCCAGCACGCAGGGCGCAGCGAGCGCTTCAGTGCACGCGTGCACCTGCCTGAAGGCGACGGGCCATTCCCGGCGATGCTGGTGATGGCCGGCGTCGCCGGCGTCAGCCCCGAGCTGCTCGCCGCCGAAGGCGTGGCACGCATCGAGTTCCCCAGCACCGAGCTCGGTGCCGAGACCGGCCAGGGCCGGCGCAAGGAGGGCGCGTTTTTCCGCCTGTATGGCGAGGATGTCGCCGGCACCGGCACGCTGATGGCCTGGGCCTGGGGCGTGAGCCGGGTCATCGACGTGATCGCCGCCTCCGACGGCCGCCTGCTGCGCGCCGACGCGATCGGCGTCAGCGGGTGCTCGCGCCACGGCAAGGGCGCGCTGGCCGCGGGCGCCTTCGACCAGCGCGTGGCCCTGACCGTGCCGATCGAATCCGGGGCCGGCGGCGTGCCGACCTGGCGAAATGCGCCGGAAGGCGCGCAGCCTGCGTCCAGCGCCTTCGGCGAGCAGCCGTGGCTGGGCGACGGCTTTGGCCGCTTCATCGGGCATCCGGACGCGCTGGCGGTAGACCAGCACCAGGTACTGGCC
>JAEWAG010000201.1 GCA_023391775.1 Pseudomonadota bacterium
CGCGGTGGCCAGCAGGTCGCTGCGGTAGTCCTCGGCCGGCACGTAGTCGCCATGGACCGAGAACAGGCCCAGGTTGCTGTCCACCTGCAGGTGCTCGGCATGCAGCCGGCCGCTGGCGATGTCGATCCCGCCGCGCAGGCGGGTGATGTCGATCATCGGTTCGCCGCCGGAGGTCACGGTCAGCCCGTCAATCACGATCGCGTCGGCCTGGATCGCGATCGGCATCTCGATCGCCGGCAGCACGTCCGGCCAGCGCGGCAGCTCGAACGGCTCGTCGCTGCGCGCCAGGTTGAGGGTGGCGCCTTCCAGCACGAAGGCGTCCAGGCGCAGGCGCTTGCCCAGCAGCGGGCGGATGTCCGGGTCCAGGATCGCGCGGCGCGCGGTGAAGCGGTAATCCTGGTAGCGGAAGTCCAGGTTGTGCAGAGTCAGTGGCCCGGCGACCGGCCCTTCGGCGCGCGTCCAGGTCAGGGAGGAATCCACCGGCAGGCGCGCCACGATCTGCGCCAGCAGCACATCACGCCCGGCCACGGTCTGCAGCAGCCAGTACACGACCACCAGGCCGGTGACCACCAGCGCCAGCACGCCCAGCCCGGACCAGGCCCAGAACCGGCGCCGCCGGTAGAAGCGGGGGCGCGGTGCCGGTGGCGGCGGGGGCGTGCCGGTACGAGTCACAGGTTGGCTCCCAGGCTCAGGTAGATCTGGAAGGCCGAATCCGGGTCATCCAGTCCGCGGGCGATGTCGATCCGCACCGGGCCGACGGGCGAGCGCCAGCGGGCGCCCACGCCCACGCCCACGCGCGGATTGAAGTCGTTGTCGAAGGCATCACCGGCGTCGACGAAAGCCGCCGCGCCCCAGGGGCCGCCGCTGAAGTAGCGCTCATACTCCACCGAAGCGGTGACCACCCGGCGCGCGCCCAGGGCGAAGTTGTCCGGTGGCGGCGTGCGCGGCCCCACCTCGCGCCAGGCATAGCCGCGGATGCTGCGGTCGCCGCCGGCGAAGAAGCGCAGGCTAGGCGGCATCGCCACCAGGTCGCCGGTCCAGGTCGTGCCGGCTTCGCCGCTGACGATCAGGCGGTCGGCCTCGCCGCAGCCGCGGTACCAGGTGCCGCGGCCCCACACCTGGGCGAAGCTGGTGTCCGAGCCCACGCCCTGCACACCGCCGCGCAGGGCGACGCTGGCGCTGATGCCGCGGCGTGGGAACAGGCGGTCGTCCACGTTGACGTAGTTGGCGGTCAGCTCCGGGTAGACCAGGGTGGAGTACGTATACAGGCGCGCCCCGGTGGCGCTGTCCATGTCGTAGCTCCAGCGCTCGCGCAGGGCGTTGTAGGAGGCCACCGCGGTCCAGCGCTCGTTGATCTCGCCGCTGCGGCTGGCCACCAGCTTCACGTTGCGCAGGTCGATGTAGTCGGTCTGTTCGTCGTAGAAGCCGACCGAGAAGCCGTACCAGCCGTCCAGCCAGGCGAAGGCGGGGATGCGGTACTGGGTGAGGAAGCTCTTGCGCTTCTGCGCCCAGTCCAGGTCCCAGTTGAGCTTGTGGCCGCGGTCGTTGACGTAGCGCCGCTCCACGCCCAGGCGCACGCCGGTGCCGCTCTCGGTGCCGTAGCTGAGGCCGGCGGTGTAGATGTTGCGCTTGGCCAGCACCAGGTTCACGTCCACCGGCACCCGCAGGTCCTCGGTGGCTTCCTCCGGCTTGGGCTGGATGTCGATCGCGCTGAAGTAGTCCAGCCGCACCAGCGATTCGCGCAGCCGGTCCAGCTTGCCCTCGTGGAAGTAGCTGCCTTCCTCCCAGGTGACCAGCTTCTCCAGCAGGCCGGGGCGGAAGTAGTCCTGGTGGAACGTGGTCGGGCCCATGTCGTAACGGAAGCCGCTGTCCCAGACCAGGTCGATGTCCGCCGCGGCCTCGGCGCGGGTCACCCGCACCTCGCGCGCCAGGAAATCCGCGTCGAAGTAGCCGCGCTCGGCCAGGCGCCGGGTGATGGCGTCCTTGTGCTCCTCGTAGACCACGTGGTCCAGCGCCTCGCCCTGGCGCGGGCGGAAATCGGCCAGGTCCTCCTGCAGGTAGCGGTCCTCGCCGCCGGGCCCGGCGATTTCGACCTGGAAGTCGCGCACCCGCACCGGCTCGCCCTTCTCCACCCGCACGGTGACCACGATGCGGTCCTCCGCGTCGCGCGGGGCGTCGACGGTGATGGTCGGCGAGTAGTAGCCAAAAGGCTCCAGCGCGCGCCGGGCCTCGGACTCGGCGTTGAGCAACAGCAGTTCCAGCCGGGATTCGCCCTGGACCTTGCCCAGGACGTCATTGAGCCCCAGCGAGAGGCGGATGTTCTGCTCCATGGCCGGATCGTCGTCGAGACCGACGATTTCGACCCGCTCGATGGTGCCCCGGGCCAGCGCTGGCAGGCACGGCATCAGGAGCAGGGCGAGGACCAGCAGGCTGTCGCGGATTCGGGGGGGCAGCAGCATCGCCGCAGGATACCGGGATTGCCGCAAGGCGGCCTGAAGACCGCGGCCCGGGCCCCGGCCAATCGGAGGGGTACCGGGGCGGCGACCCCGGCAGGGCCGCCACCGGCTGGATCAGGCCGAGAGCTGGCCGATTGCCGCCACCGCGCCGAAGCGGTCGGCCAGGCGCTTGAGCAGGGCCAGGCGGTTGCCGCGCACGGCCGGGTCCTCGGCGTTGACCATCACCTGGTCGAAGAATGCGTCCACCTGCGGGCGCACCCGGGCCAGACGCTCCAGCACGCGCACGTAGTCGTGCTGCTGCAGCGGACCGTCGGTCTCGGCCAGCGCGGCCTCGACGGCCTCGCCCAGGGCGCGCTCGGCCGGCTCGGTGAACAGGGCCGGGTCTTCCATCGCGGGGATCCCGATGTCGGCCTTCTTCAGGATGTTGCCGATGCGCTTGTTGGCCGCGGCCAGCGCGTCGGCCTCCGGCAGCGCGGCGAAGGTGCCGATCGCGGCGATGCGGGTGTGGAAGTCGGCCAGCGAGGCGGGCTTGAGCTCGGCCACCGCGTTGAAGTGCGCGGCAGGCACGCCCTTGTCGGCGTAGTAGCCGCGCAGGCGGTCGAGGATGAAGTCGTACAGCTCGGCCGGATCGGCAGCGCTGGTCGCGCCGTCCTTGCCCGAGGGCAGGGCGCCGATCGCGCCGGCGGCGTTCGCCAGCAGCTCCTGCAGGGACAGCTCCAGGCCGGACTCGATCAGGATGCGCGCCAGTCCCAGCGCATTGCGGCGCAGGGCGAACGGGTCCTTGTTGCCGGTCGGCTTCAGGCCCGCGGCGAAACCGCCGGCCAGGGTGTCGGCGCGTTCGGCGATCGCCAGCACCTGGCCCAGGCGCGAGCTGGCGATGGCGTCGCCGGCAAAGCGCGGCATGTAGGCCTCGTCGATCGCCAGCGCCACCTCCTGCGGCTCGCCCGCGGCCAGCGCGTAGTGGCGGCCGGCGATGCCCTGCAGCTCGGGGAACTCGTTGACCATGCGGCTCTGCAGGTCGTTCTTGGCCAGCTGCGCGGCGCGGCGCGCCTGCGCCGGATCGACACCGGCCTGCGCGGCGATCGCCTCGGCCAGCGCGGCCACGCGCGCGACCTTGTCGGCCACGGTGCCCAGCTTTGCCTGGTAGGTGACGGTCTTCAGGCCCTCGCCCATCGACGCCAGGCCCTGCTTGAGGTCCTCGTCGAAGAAGAAGCGCGCATCGGCGAAGCGCGGGCGGATCACCCGCTCGTAACCCTTGCTCACCTCGGCCACGTCGCGCGACTCGATGTTGGCGGTGCCGATGAAGTACTCGGTGAGCTTGCCGGCCGCGTCCAGCACCGGGAAGAACTTCTGGTTGACCTCCATCGTCTCGATCAGCGCTTCCTGCGGCACGGCCAGGAAGTCGCGCTCGAAGCTGCACAACACCGCCGCCGGCCATTCGGTCAGGCACACCACCTGATCGAGGTTGTCCTCGGTGATGCGCGCGCTGCCGCCGGCCTGGGCCGCGGCCTGGCCGGCCTGTTCGACGATGCGGGCGCGCCGCTCCGCCGGATCGACCAGCACCCTGGCCGCGCGCAGCGCCTCGATGTAGTCGCCCGGGGCGGCGAACTCGACAGGCTGGTTGTGCTCGAAGCGGTGGCCGCGGCTGCTGCGGCCGGAGCTCACGCCCAGCACCTGCGCCGGCACCACCTCGTTGCCCAGCAGCAGCACCAGCCAGTGCACCGGCCGGGCGAAGGCGTAGTCGTGGCCGCCCCAGCGCATCGGCTTGGGCACCGGCATGCCGGCGATGGCCTCGGCCAGGACTTCAGGCAGCAGCTCTGCGGTGCGTGCACCCGGCTTCACCGAGCGGTGCACGAAGCGCTCGCCCTTGGCGTCGCGGGTGCGCTCCAGCGCGGTCCACTCGACCCCGGCCTTGGCGGCGAATCCGTCCAGCGCGCGGGTCGGCTTGCCGTCGGCGTCCAGGGCGATGTTCACGTACGGACCCAGCACTTCCGAATGCTGTTCCGGCTGCTCGACGGCCACGCCGGGCAGCAGCACCGCCAGGCGGCGCGGGGTGTACAGCGGTCGCGCATCGCCGGCATCGACCTGCACGCCGCGCTTTTCCAGCGACGCCACGACACCGTCGAAGAAGGCCTGGGCCAGGCCCGGCAGCGCCTTGACCGGCAGCTCCTCGGTGCCCAGTTCGATCAGGAGGGGAAGTTGGGTGGCCATGCGCGTCGTACCTTTTGCTGTGCACCCGGGCCGGGTGTGCGGCCCGGGCGTCTTTGCGTTTGCGTTGAAGTCGTCCCACCCGCCGCGGCGGGCCGGGCGATCAGTCCTGCTTCAGTCCCGGGAAGCCGAGCTTCTCGCGCTGGGCGTAGTAGGCCTGGGCCACCGCCTGGGCCAGGGTGCGCACGCGCAGGATGAAGCGCTGGCGCTCGGTCACGGAGATGGCGCGGCGCGCGTCCAGCAGGTTGAAGCTGTGGCTGGCCTTGCACACCTGTTCGTACGCCGGCAGCGGCAGTCCGGCTTCGACCAGCTTCAGCGCCTCGGCCTCGCAGGCGTCGAAGCGGTGGAACAGCTCGGCCACGTCGGCGTACTCGAAGTTGTAGGTGCTCTGCTCGACTTCGTTCTGGTGGTAGACATCGCCGTAGGTCACCGGGCCCTGGGGGCCGACCGTCCAGATCAGGTCGTAGACGTTGTCCACGTTCTGCAGGTACATGCACAGCCGTTCCAGGCCGTAGGTGATCTCGCCCAGCACCGGGCGGCACTCCAGGCCACCGGCCTGCTGGAAGTAGGTGAACTGGGTCACCTCCATGCCGTTGAGCCACACCTCCCAGCCCAGGCCCCAGGCGCCGAGGGTCGGCGATTCCCAGTTGTCCTCGACGAAGCGCAGGTCGTGCACCTTCGGGTCGATGCCCAGCGCCTCCAGCGAGCCCAGGTACAGCTCCTGGATGTTGTCCGGGTTCGGCTTCATCACCACCTGGTACTGGTAGTAGCGCTGCAACCGGTTCGGATTCTCGCCGTAGCGGCCGTCGGTGGGACGGCGCGAGGGCTGCACGTAGGCGGCGTTCCACGGCTCCGGGCCCAGCGCACGCAGGAAGGTGGCCGGATGGAAGGTGCCGGCGCCGACCTCGAGGTCCAGCGGCTGGATCAGCACGCAACCCTGGTCGGCCCAGTAGGCGTTGAGGGCCTGGATCAATCCCTGGAAGGTCGGACCTGTCATCGGCATTTATTGCGCTGCGGAAAAGCGGGCTAGTATAG
>JAEWAG010000306.1 GCA_023391775.1 Pseudomonadota bacterium
CTGCTCCAGTTCCTCGGCCGCGGCTACGACGAGATCCCCCCATGACCCCCAAGCGCCCCCCGAAACCCGGCAAGACCACCACGTCCGCGAAGTCCGCGAAATCCGCCAGGGCTGCCAGCCCGGCGAAGACCACCAGGGCAGCGAAGGTAACGAAGGCCATCAAGCCCGCACGCAAGCCGGCCGCCAAGACCGCCCCGCGCGCCCGCGCCCTGCCCTTCGAGGTCGACGCCTCCAGCCAGCAGCCGCTGGGCATGTCGCCGCAGGCCTTCCTGCGCGACTACTGGCACAAGCGCCCGCTGCTGATCCGCAACGCCTTTCCCGGCTTCCAGACCCCGGTGATGCCCGAGGACCTGGCCGGCCTGGCCTGCGAGGACGGCGTGCTCGCGCGCCTGATCAGCCATGACCGTGCCAGCGACGCCTGGGACGTGCGCACCGGCCCGTTCCAGGAAGAGGATTTCCCGGAACTGCCCGACCACGACTGGACCCTGCTGGTCCAGGACGTGGACAAGTGGGACCCGGACGTGGCCGCGCTGCTGGAGCAGTTCCGCTTCCTGCCGCGCTGGCGCATCGACGACATCATGGTCAGCTTCGCCGCCCCCGGCGGCTCGGTCGGCGCCCATGTAGACCATTACGACGTGTTCCTGCTGCAGGCCCATGGCCACCGCCGCTGGCAGATCGACGCCTCGGTCGCGATGGGCCGCCCGGCCCCGGACCTGTCCTTCCGCCAGGACACGGCGATCAAGCTGCTGCAGCACTTCGAGCCGACCCACGACTGGGTGCTGGCCCCGGGCGACATGCTCTACCTGCCGCCGCTGGTGCCGCACCACGGCGTGGCCGAGGATCCCTGCCTGACCTTCTCGGTCGGCATGCGCGCCCCTGCCGCCTCCGAGCTGATCGGCGACTGGCTGGACGAGGTGCTGGTCGATGCCGACGAGGCCATCCGCTACCACGACGAGGACCTGGCCCTGCCGGCGGACCCGAACGAGATCGACGTGGCGGCGATGAACCGCGTGGTCGAGGCGCTCAACGCCATCCGCATGAACGACCCGGACCGCCTGGGCGACTGGTTCGGCCGCTTCATCACCACCTACCGCGCCGCAGGCGACGTGATGCCCTCCGGCCGGGAGCTGCCGCGCGAAGGCGTGGAGGAGCTGCTGGCCGAAGGCGCCACCCTGCACCGCCACCCGGCCTCGCGCCTGGCCTGGCGCCGGCGCCACGCCGGACGCGGCGCCAGCCTGTACTGCAGTGGCCAGTCCATCGAGGTCAGCCAGGCCGACGCCCGGCGCCTGTCCGATGCACGCGTGCTCGACCTTCCCGCCTGGCAGGCGCTGTCGGCGGCCGGCCGTGACGCTGCCTTCGCCCTTTACCAGGCCGGGCACTACGCCCTGGACGCCGGCGGCGAACACGACGAGGAAGGGAACGACGGCGAGGGAGACCTGCCGGCGTGAATCCGGCGGCTGCCCCGGCGGTACACCTGGCCGATTACGCCCGCGAACACGCCTGCGTGCACGCGGTCCGGTCGGTGGTGTTCGTGCAGGAGCAGCAGGTGCCGGTGGAGCTGGAGCGCGATGCGCTGGACCCGGTGAGCATCCATGTGCTGGCGCGGGCCGGCGACGGCACGGCCGTTGGCACCGCGCGGATGACCCCGGACCGGCGCATCGGACGGATGGCGGTGCTACCAGCCTGGCGCGGGCGCGGGGTGGGCCAGGCACTGATGGACACGCTGCTTGCCCAGGCCCGCGCCTTGGGCTGGCCCGAGGTGAGCCTGCATGCCCAGCTGCACGCGCTGCCGTTCTACGCGCGGTCCGGCTTTGTTCCCGCCGGAGCGCGATTCAGCGAGGCCGGCATCGATCATCGGCGGATGGTCCGCCGCCTGCCCGGGGCCAGCCCGATCGAGGACGCTGAGGCCGCCGCCGCGGTGGTGGTAGCCTTGGCCACCCATGCCCGTCGTGGCCTGGCGTTCTACAGCCGGGCCCTGGACCCGGGCCTGCTGGACCGGCGCGAGGTGCTGGACGCGATCCGCCGCTTCGCCACCCGCACCGGGCCGCGCCAGGTCCGGATCCTCCTGCATGACGCGGACTCACCGCGCCGGGAGGACGCACCGTTGCTCGGGCTGGCACAACGGCTGCCCAGCGTGTTCTCCCTGCGCCAGATCAGCGACCCCGTGGACGCCCGCTACCCCTCCGCCTACGCCTTCAACGATCGCGGTGGCGCACTGTTCCGTCCGTTGGCCTCACGCATGGAAGGGGAAGGCGGCATCGACGACGGAGCGACCGCGCGGCGCCTGGAACAGGCATTCACCCCCGTGTGGGAGCGTTCCCGGCCCTGCACCGAACTGCGTGCCCTGGGCTGAGACGCTCGCCGCGCCACATCCGTCACGTGGTGTGGCCGCCAAACCGCCCAGACTGGTGCACAGGCAGTGTGAACAGCGCCCTGACGAAGGCCCCCCGCAGCGGCGTATGCACCCTTCGGCTAAGGCCCTCAGGCCCTGAATGGGGGTTATACTTTCACGGCTTTCGAACCCGAGATTCCGGGCCCGGAGCCCAGCGGCACGACCGCATCCCCTCCAGACGCGACATATCGTGGACAACCTACTCAAGCAGTTTGCGCAGTCATCGCAACTCGGCAACAACGCCGCCTTCATCGAGGACCTGTACGAGCAGTACCTGGTCTCCCCTGACAGCGTGGACCCGAAGTGGAAAGCCTACTTCGACGGTTTCAAGGGCCGCGAGGCCGGCGACGTGCCCCACTCGGCGGTCATCGCCCACGTGGCCGAGGCTGCCCGCAATGCCGCCACTGCCGGGCCGTCCGCCGGTTCGGGTGACGAGCGCGAACGCAACGTCGGCCGCCTGATCACCGCCTACCGCTCGCGCGGCCACCTCGGCGCCAAGGTCGATCCGCTCGCCCTGACCCCGCCGATGAACCCGCCGGACCTGGGCCTGGACTTCCACAGCCTGTCCGAGCGCGACCTGGACAGCGAGTTCAGCACCGGCGGCCTGGCCGGCCAGCCGCGCATGAAGCTGCGCGACCTGCTGGCACGCCTGAAGGCGACCTACACCGGCTCCATCGGCGCCGAGTTCATGCACATCGCCGAGGTCGAGCAGCGCCAGTGGCTGTACCAGCGCCTGGAGCGCGCCGGTGGCGACTACAACCTCAGCACCGAGACCCGCAAGCGCGTGCTCGAGCGCCTCACCGCGGCCGAGGGCCTCGAGCGCTACCTGCACACCAAGTACGTGGGCCAGAAGCGCTTCTCGCTGGAAGGCGGCGAATCGCTGATCCCGCTGCTGGACACGGTGATCCACCAGTCCGGCGTGGACAAGGTCAAGGACATCGTGATCGGCATGGCCCACCGCGGCCGCCTGAACGTGCTGGTCAACACCCTCGGCAAGAACCCGCGCAAGCTGTTCGACGAGTTCGAAGGCAAGTTCGAGCACGACAGCATCGCCCACGCCGGCGACGTGAAGTACCACATGGGCTTCTCGGCCGACATCGCCACGCCGGGCGACCCGGTGCACCTGGCGCTGGCCTTCAACCCCTCGCACCTGGAAATCGTCGACCCGGTGGTCGCCGGCTCGGCGCGGTCGCGCCAGGAGCGCCGCGGTGATACCGAGCGCACCCAGGTGGTGCCGGTCCTGATCCACGGCGACGCGGCCTTCGCCGGCCAGGGCGTGGTGATGGAGCTGTTCCAGATGTCGCAGGCGCGCGGCTTCGCCGTCGGCGGCACCGTGCACGTGGTGGTCAACAACCAGGTCGGCTTCACCACCAGCAACAAGGAAGACGCCCGCTCCACGCTGTACTGCACCGACGTGGCCAAGATGGTCGGCGCCCCGGTGTTCCACGTGAACGGCGACGACCCGGAGGCCGTGGTGTTCGTGGCCACGCTGGCCTACGAGTTCCGCCAGAAGTTCAAGAAGGACGTGGTCATCGACCTGGTCTGCTACCGCCGCCACGGCCACAACGAGGCCGACGAGCCGGCGGCGACCCAGCCGGTGATGTACCAGACCATCCGCAAGCACCCGACCACCCGCGAGCTGTACGCCAGGAGCCTGGAGCAGGCCGGCGTGCTGGCCGCCGAGGAGGCCAGGGCGCTGGCGGACGGCTACCGCGCCAAGCTCGATGCCGGCGAGGTGACCACCGAGCTGGCCCCGGCCAAGCCGGAGGACTACGAGCTGACGATCGACTGGTCCACCTACCTGTCCGGCAAGCTGTCGGACCCGGTGGATACCGGGGTCAAGCCGGGCAAGCTCAAGGAGCTGGCCAGGCTGATCAACACCATCCCGCAGGGCGTCACCCTGCACCCGCGCGTGGCCAAGATCTACGACGACCGCGCCAAGATGAGCGCCGGCGAGCTGCCGGGCGACTGGGGCTTTGCCGAGAACCTGGCCTACGCCACCCTGCTGGCCGAAGGCCACGGTCTGCGCCTGGTGGGCCAGGATGCAGGTCGCGGCACCTTCTTCCACCGCCACGCGATCCTGCACGAGCAGAAGACCGACAGCTACTACCTGCCGCTGCGCCAGCTGGTCGACAGCCCGGAGCGCTGCACCATCATCGACTCGCTGCTCAGCGAGGAAGCGGTGATGGCGTTCGAGTACGGCTTCTCCACCACCGACCCGAACACCCTGGACATCTGGGAAGCGCAGTTCGGCGACTTCGCCAATGGCGCGCAGGTGGTGATCGACCAGTTCATCGCCGCCGGTGAGGCCAAGTGGGGCCGCCTGTCCGGCCTGACCCTGCTGCTGCCGCACGGCTACGAAGGCCAGGGCCCGGAGCACAGCTCCGCCCGCCTGGAGCGCTTCCTGCAGCTGTGCGCGCTGGAGAACATGCTGGTCTGCGTGCCCACCACCCCGGCCCAGTGCTTCCACATGCTGCGCCGGCAGATGAAGATGAGCACCCGCAAGCCGCTGGTGGTCATGACGCCCAAGTCGCTGCTGCGCCACAAGCTGGCCGTGTCGACCCTGGACGAGCTGGCCAACGGCCAGTTCCAGCACCTGATCCCGGACGCCTCGGCCGACGCGAAGAAGGTCAAGCGCGTGGTGCTGTGCTCGGGCAAGGTCTACTACGACCTGCTGGAGGACGCGCAGAAGCGTGGCCAGGACGATGTCGCCATCATCCGCGTCGAGCAGCTGTACCCGTTCCCGCGCGAGCTGCTGTCGGCCGAGCTGCAGAAGTACGGCAAGGCCGCCGACGTCATCTGGTGCCAGGAAGAGCCGCAGAACCAGGGTGCCTGGTACCAGATCAAGCACCACCTGCAGGCCTGCCTGGCCAAGGGCCAGGCGCTGAGCTACGCCGGCCGCAGCCGCTCGCCCTCGCCCGCCGTCGGCCACTTCGCCGACCACGTGCGCGAGCAGCAGCAGCTGGTCGCCGACGCACTGGTCAACCCGCCCGGCAGCCAGATCGCCGCCGAGTAAGCGCAGCGCCGCCCATCCCGCATTCCCGCCATTAGACATACGCCCCAAGGACGCCCCATGGCCACCGAAGTCAAAGTTCCGGTCCTCCCCGAATCCGTCTCCGACGCCACCATTGCCAGCTGGCACAAGAAGGCCGGCGAGGCGGTCAAGCGCGACGAGAACATCGTGGATCTGGAGACCGACAAGGTCGTGCTCGAGGTCCCCTCGCCGGTCGACGGCGTGCTGAAGGAAATCAAGTTCAGCGAGGGCGACACGGTCACCAGCCAGCAGGTCCTGGCGATCATCGAGGAAGGCGCGGTCGCCGAGGCCGCCCCGGCCGAAGAGAAGAAGGCCGAGGAGCCGAAGGCTGAGGCCGCCAAGGCCGAAGCACCGGCCAAGGCCGCCGCGCCGGCCGCCGCCAGCACCTCCGGCAGCGAACTGCCCCCGGGCGCGCGCTTCGCCGCGGCCAAGGACGGCATCGACCCGTCCCAGGTCGAGGGCACCGGCCGTCGCGGCGCGGTGACCAAGGAAGACATCGTCAACTACGCCCGTGGCGGCGGCGCCGGCAAGGCCGGTGGCGCGCGTCCGGAAGAGCGCGTGCCGATGACCCGCATCCGCAAGCGCATCGCCGAGCGCCTGATGCAGTCCAAGGACTCCATCGCCATGCTGACCTCCTTCAACGAGGTCAACCTGGCCAAGGTTTCCGCTGCCCGCAAGCAGCTGGGCGAGGACTTCCAGAAGACCCACGGCATCAAGCTGGGCTTCATGAGCTTCTTCGTGAAGGCCGCCGCCAATGCGCTGCAGCGCTTCCCGGTGATCAACGCCTCGGTCGACGGCGACGACATCATCTACCACGGCTACTCGGACATCTCGATCGCCGTGTCCACCGACAAGGGCCTGGTCACGCCGGTGCTGCGCAACGTCGAGCGGATGGGCTTCGCCGACATCGAGCAGGGCATCGCCGAATACGCGAAGAAGGCGCGCGACGGCAAGCTCGGCCTGGACGACCTGCAGGGCGGCACCTTCACCATCACCAACGGCGGCACCTTCGGTTCGCTGATGTCGACCCCGATCGTCAATCCGCCGCAGAGCGCGATCCTGGGCATGCACACCATCAAGGAGCGTCCGATCGCCGAGAACGGCCAGGTCGTGATCGCCCCGATGATGTACATCGCCCTGTCCTACGAC
>JAEWAG010000320.1 GCA_023391775.1 Pseudomonadota bacterium
CGTCAGGCTCGAAGCCGCCTGCCAGCGCGCAGCTGACGCAGTGCTGGGCGAGCACGTCCAGCGAGCGGCGCGGCGGCGGGCGCGATTCGACCCGGCCACTGCGGACCGCATGGCGCGCAGCGGCGAACTCCACCAGCTCCAGCGCATGGGTCGGGATGCAGGTGACCTCGCCCGATTCCCCGGGCCGGTGGCGCGCGCGGCCGGCGCGCTGCAGCAGCCGCGCCACGCCCTTGGGGCTGCCCAGCTGCAGCACCTGGTCCACCGCTGGGAAATCCACGCCGAGGTCCAGGCTGGAGGTGGCGACCACGCAGCGTACCGTGCCCTCGCGCAGGCCCTGTTCGGCGGCCGCGCGCAGCACCGGATCCAGCGAGCCGTGGTGCAGCGCCAGGGTGGCCGGATCTTCCGGCCATACCGCCGACAGGGCCTGGTGCCACAGTTCGGCCTGGGCCCGGGTATTGGTGAACAGCAGGCTGCTGCGCACCGCCAGCAGCCGCTCCAGCACGCGTGGCAGCTGGCCCAGCCCGAGGTGGCCGGCCCACGGGAAACGCTCCCTGCCTTCGGGCCGCAGGGTCTGCACCGCCACCGTGCGCGCACGGGTACCACCGACCAGGGCCGCGTCCGGGCGATGCGGCAGCAGCACCGCGCGGGCCTGGTCCAGGTTGCCGAGGGTGGCCGACAGTCCCCAGGTCCACAGTCCGGGCCGCAACGCGCGCAGGCGCGCGAGGTTGAGCTGGAGCAGCACGCCGCGCTTGTTGCCCAGCAGCTCGTGCCATTCGTCGACCACCACCATGTCCAGGGCGCGCAGGCGTTCGGGCGTATCCGGATAGGACAGCAGCAGGGCCAGCGACTCGGGCGTGGTCACCAGCGCGTCCAGCCCGCCCTCGCGCGCCAGGCGGCGGTCACGCGCGCTGGCATCGCCGGTGCGCTGGCCCACGCGCCAGTCCAGGCCCAGGGCCTCGGCCGGCTCACGCAGGGCGCGGGTGGTATCGGCGGCCAGTGCGCGCAGGGGCGTGATCCACACCAGCCGCAGCGGGTGCGATTCGGACGCACGCACGCGGCGCTTGGCTGGCCCTGCCATCGCCTGCCGTGCCAGGGCCTCCACCAGCGAAGCGCCGGCCACGGCCAGGGTCTTGCCGCTGCCGGTGGGCGTATGCAGCAGGCCGGATTCGCCGGCCAGGGTGCGGCGCCACACCTCGCGCTGGAACCGCAGCGGCGTCCAGCCGCGCTGGGCGAACCAGGCCTGCAGGTGCTGGCGGGCGGCGCGCAGCCGGCTTGCGGAAATGCGCCCCGCCGCCACCGGCGCAGGGGTATCCGGGTTCGCCGATGCCGGGCTCATCGTGCCAGCGCCTGCAGCGTGGCCAGCGCATCGGCTTCGGCCGCCGGCTTGTCGTGGCGCCAGCGCAGGATGCGCGGGAAGCGCACCGCAATCCCCGACTTGTGCCGCTTGCTGCGGTTCACCGCCTCGAAACCCAGCTCGAACACCTGCACCGCCTGGACCGAACGCACCGGGCCGAAGCGCTCCAGGGTGTGGGCGCGGATCCAGCGGTCGAGTTTCAGGATCTCCCTGTCGTCCAGGCCCGAGTACGCCTTGGCCACCGGCACCAGCGCGCCCTCGTGCCACAGGCCGAAGGTGTAGTCGGTGAACAGGGTGCTGCGGCGCCCGTGTCCGGCCTGAGCGTAGATCAGCACCGCATCGATGGTCAGCGGGTCGATCTTCCACTTCCACCAGTCGCCGCGGCGGCGGCCGGACTGGTAGGGCGCGCTGGCGCGCTTGAGCATCAACCCTTCCACGCCGCGGCTGCGGGAATGCGCACGCAGCGCGGCCGCCGCTTCCCAGGAATCCGCGTGCACCCGCGGCGACAGGGTGATGCGCGGATCGGCGTGCGCCAGCAGCAGGCTTTCCAGCAGCGCGCGGCGCTCGTGCTGGGGCAGCGCGCGCAGGTCGCGCCCCTGGTGTTCAAGCAGGTCGTAGGCCAGGACCCGCACCGGCGTGTCGGCCAGCGTCTTCGGCCCGGGCTTGCGCCGCTGGATGCGGGTCTGCAGCGCGGTGAACGGCAGCGGCGTGTCCTCGCCTGCGCGCCAGCCCAGCAGCTCGCCGTCGATCACGGTGCCGTCCGGCAGGCCGGCGGCGGCCAGTTCGATCTCCGGGAAGCGACCGTCCAGGCGTTCCTCGCCACGCGACCACAGCGCGGCCTCGCCGTCGCGGCGCAGCAGCTGCACGCGGATGCCATCCCACTTCCATTCCAGCAGCCAGTCGTCCACCGGGCCGAGGGTGTCCGGCTCCACCTCCAGCGGCGAGGCGAGGAAGAACGGGTAGGGCTGCTGGCGGTCGCCCGGGCGCTCGGCCGGGTCGAGCAGGTGCTCCATCCACTGTGCGCTGGGCGTCCAACCGCCGAGCATGCGCTGGGCGATGCGGGCGATGTCCACGCCTGAAAGCTCGGCCAGCGCCTGCTGCACGGTGCGCTGGGACACGCCCACCCGCAGCGAGCCGGTCAGCAGCTTGTTGAACGCCAGGCGCTCGTCGAAGCACAGGCTGGCCCATGCCTCCATGACCGCGGCGCGGCGCACTTCGGGCGCGGCGTTGGCCAGCGGCAGCAGGCGCTGTTCGATCCACTCCGACAGCGCGATGTCCTCGCCGGGCCCTGCCGGATCGTCGAGCAGCAGGGTGACCGTCTCGGCCAGGTCGCCGACCTGCGCATAGCTGTCGTCCACCAGCCAGTCCGGCAGGCCGGAGGCTTCGGCCACCCACGCGCGAAGTTCGCCACTGGCGGCGATCCTGCGGCCGGCGCCGGAGATCTTGCCGCCTGACAGCAGGTGCAGGGCCCAGGCCGCGTCGGCCGGCGCGGCCTCGCGGAAGTAGGCCACCATCGCCGCGCGCTTGTCGCCGGTGGCGGTGCTGCGGTCCAGCTCGCGGTAAAGCGCGGCGAAGCGCCTCACGGTGGCGCCTCCGCCTGGCCGGCTGCCGGCGCGTCCTGCAACGCCTCGTCGCCATAGCTGGTCTGGAACGACTCTGCCGCGACGCCCTGTTCGCACAGGTGTTGCACCAGGGCGTCGGTGTTGCCGTGGGTGGCGATGATCCGGCGCGCGCCGGTCTCGGCGATGGTGCGCAGCAGGTCGGGCCAGTCCGCATGGTCGGAGACCACGAAGCCGCGGTCGACGTTGCGCCGGCGCCGGTTGCCGCGGATCCGCATCCAGCCGGAGGCGAAGCCGTGCTGGGCGCGGCGGAAGCGGCGCAGCCAGCTGCTGCCGGCGGCCGAGGGCGGGGCGATGACCAGGCGCCCGGCGAAGTCGTGGTTGCGCGGCAGGTCGGCGACGCGCGCGGTGTCGAGCATCGGGATGCCGGCCTCGCGATAGACCTGCACGCCGGCGTCGATCGCCCCGTGCAGCAGCGCCGGCATGTCATCAAGCCCGCGCAGTTCGGCCAGGATGCGCTGCGCCTTGCCCAGCGCGTAGGAGTAGAGGATCGCCACCTCGCCGCGTTCGGCGCACTGGCGTCGCCACTGCACGATCTCGGCCGCGACCTGGGCCGTGTCCGGCCAGCGGTACACCGGCAGGCCGAAGGTCGCCTCGGTGATGAAGGTGTCGCAGGGCACCACCTCGAACGGCGCGCAGGTGGGATCGGGCTGGCGCTTGTAGTCGCCGGAGGCGACCCAGACCTGGCCGTCGGCCTCGATCCGCACCTGCGCCGAGCCGAGCACGTGCCCGGCCGGATGCAGCGACACCCGCGCGCGTCCGATCGTGAACGGCTCGCCGTGGTCGTGCCCGTGCACCACCTGTTCGCCCAGGCGCCAGCGCAGGATCGGCAGCGAGGCTCGCGTGCAGTGGTACTCGCCCATGCCGCCACGGGCGTGGTCGCCGTGGCCATGGGTGATGACCGCGCGCGGCACCGGCCGCCACGGATCGATGTGGAAATCGCCGGGCGGGCAGTACAGCCCCTCCGGGCGCAGGACGACCAGGTCGTCGGGGGACTCGGGCATGCCCGGAGTCTGTGGGCGCCGCCGTGCAGGCGGTGAGAATCCCGCAGGCGCGGCTCAGTGGCCGCAGTCCCCGTCCTCGCCGATGTCCTCGTTCCAGATCCGCGGGTTGGCGGCGATCCACTGGCCCATCATCGCGATGCACTCCGGGTCGCCCAGGTCGATGACCCGCACGCCCTGTTCGCGCAGCCAGTCGTGCCCACCCTGGAAGTTCACCGAATCGCCCATCACCACGGTGCCGATGCCGAACTGCCTGACCAGGCCGCTGCAGTACCAGCACGGGGACAGGGTGGTGACCATGATGGTGTCGCGGTAGGAGCGCTGGCGGCCGGCCTTGCGGAAGGCGTCGGTCTCTCCGTGGATGGACGGGTCATCCTCCTGCACGCGGCGGTTGTGGCCGCAGCCGAGCAGGCGGCCGTCGCCGTGGTACAAGGCCGCGCCGATCGGGATGCCGCCCTCGGCCAGGCCCTGGCGGGCCTCGTTGATGGCGGTGTCGAGCAGGGCGCGGTAGTCGGGGGTGGCGATCATGGAAATCCGGGCGTTGGGG
>JAEWAG010000326.1 GCA_023391775.1 Pseudomonadota bacterium
GCTGCACAGCAGGCCCAGGGAATCGCCGGCGCCCAGGCCGAAGGCCGCGTCCAGCGACTCGCTGCCGAAGCGCCAGGTCGAACCGGGCGCGCCCGGGCGGTGGCCGCGGGCCGGCTCCAGCAACAGCAGGGCCTCGACCTTGCCGCTGCCCTGGTTGAGCACCGGCAGGACCGCTTTCTCCGAGGACTGCCCCCGCCCCTGGGCGTGCGCGCCCGTGGCCGCGATCAGCGCGGACAGGGCGAGAGCCAGCAATGGCGAGTGGCGCAGGGACATGGTGATCCTTCAGACATGCGGGCCCCACGGGAGTTCCCGTGCGGTCCGGACCTGCATCGTATGGGATTTACAAATGGTTAACAAGCGCGGTTCCTCCCCCAGGAACGGCCTGCCGGGCCTGCCTACTGGAGACGGTCCGGCGCCGGGGCGTTGGGCGGTCCCGGCTCGGCGAACAATACCGCAATCGTGTCAAGAGGGAAGTGATATTCGCGGCTGCAGAACTCGCAGCGCACCTCGACCTCGCCGGTCGCCTCCGCGGCCGCCCGGAACTCCTCCTCGCCCAGGCTGCGCAGCATGGCCTCCACCCGCTCGACCGAGCAGGAACAGCCGAACGCCACCGCGTTCTCCTCCAGCAGTTCCGGCTGCTCCTCATGGAACAGGCGGTGGACCAGGGTGCGCGGCGCAGTGGCGAGCAGCTCGGCCTCGCCCAGGGTCTCGAACAGGGCGCCGGCCCGGTTCCAGGCGTCGGCGTCACCTTCTTCGCCGGGCAACTTCTGCAGCATCAGCCCGGCGGCGGACTCTCCGTCGGCGGCCAGCAGCATCCGCGTCGGCAGCTGCTCGGACTGGCGGAAGTAGTCCTGGAACGCCTCGGCGAGCGAGCTGGCACCGGCCAGTGCCACCAGGCTCTGGTAGCGTTGCGGCTCGCGCGGGTCCAGGCCCGGGTTCTCCACGGTCACGGCCAGCAGGGCGTCCTCGCCCAGCTGGGCGGGCTCGCGCGGGGCGTCGGCCCCTTCCTCCAGGCGGACGATGCCGCGCACGGTGCCACCGGCGGTGGATTCGGCAAACAGCGAACGCAGCGGGCCATTGGCGCGCAGCTGGATCGACAGCCGCCCGTCGACCTTTACATGGCTGGTGAACAGACTGGCCGCGGCGACCGACTCGCCGAGCAGCGCGCGTGCACCAGGCGGGTAGTCGGCATGCGACAGCAGCTCGCGCCAGGCGCCGGTCAGGCGCACGTAGACGCCGCGGATGCCGGCTGCCGGCAGCAGGAAACGCCCGCGGCGGTCGCCGTCGTGGCTCTCGGGGGAGGCGGTGTGGGTATCCATCGGCACAGAATGCGGGCGGTGGCGCGGGTTTCCAAGCGCCGCCGCTGAAGCCTCACGGCACAGCCGCTAACATCGCCGCGCCCGTTCATCCCGCGAGACCGCCGCCATCGCCGCTCCTGCCTCCTCCAGACGTCCCCGGACCCGCCGTCGCTGGTTGCGCATCCTGCTCCTGCTGCCGGTGCTGTTCGTCGTCGTCACCGCGCTGCAGGTGGCGGTGCTGCGCTTCGTCGACCCGCCGACCTCGGCCTTCATGCTCGCGCGCCAGGCCCAGGCGTGGGGCGAGGGCGAATGGGGCTACCGGGTGGCTTATGACTGGCGGGACATGGAGGCGATCGCCACCTCGCTGCCGATGTCGGTGATCGCGGCCGAGGACCAGAACTTCGCCCGCCACCCGGGTTTCGACCTGGACGCGATCGGCAAGGCGATGGACAACAACGCGCGCGGCGGCCGGGTGCGAGGCGGCAGCACGATCAGCCAGCAGGTGGCGAAGAACCTGTTCCTCTGGCAGGGACGCAGCTGGGTGCGCAAGGGCCTGGAGGCCTGGTACACGGTGCTGATCGAGGCGATGTGGCCCAAGCAGCGGATCCTTGAGGTGTACGTGAACATCGCCGAATTCGGCGACGGCATCTACGGCGCCCAGGCCGCGGCGAGGAGCTACTGGCGCAAGGACGCCGCGCGCCTGTCCGGTGCCGAGAGCGCGCGCCTGGCCGCGGTGCTGCCCGCGCCACGCCGCTACAGCGCCGTGCGCCCCGGGCCCTACGTGCAGCGCCGTGCGGCGTGGATCCAGCGCCAGGTCCGCCAGCTTGGCGGTGCCGGCTACCTGCAGCAGCTGGACTGAGCCGATGCCCGCTGACGCTGCCTGTACGATGCAGGCCATGGAGGGACACGCGCAGGAAAGGCTGACGGTGGTGGTGGCGTGCTTCAACGAGGCCGCCTCCCTGCCCATGCTGCATCCGCGCCTGCGCCGGGTCCTCGATGCGCTGGAGGGTATCCGCACACAGGTGCTGTACGTGGACGACGGCAGCCGCGATTCCACCTGGGAGTGCCTGCGCCAGATCGCCGCGGCCGATCCGGATGTCGCCCTGCTGCGGCTGTCGCGCAACTTCGGCAAGGAAGTCGCGCTGACCGCCGGCCTGGACCAGGTGCACGAGGGGGCGGCGATGATCCTCGATGCCGACGGCCAGGACCCGCCGGAGCTGATTCCCGAATTCGTCGCGCGCTGGCGCGAGGGCTATGACGACGTCTACGGCACGCGCGTGGCGCGCGAAGGCGACAGCTGGCTGCGGCGCAGCACCGCGGCGGTGTTCTACCGGGTGATCGGGCGGCTCTCGCACACCCCGGTGCCGGCCGACACCGGCGACTACCGCCTGTTGTCGCCGCGCGTGCTGTTCGCATTGCGGCAGATGCGCGAGCGCCACCGCTTCATGAAAGGCCTGTTCGGCTGGGTCGGCTTCCGCCGCATCGCCCTGCCGTACCGGCGCCGGCCGCGCATGGCCGGGCACAGCAACTTCGGCCTGTGGCGGCTGTGGAACTTCGCCCTGGAGGGCATCACCAGCTTTTCCACCGCGCCGTTGCGCATCGCCACCTACCTGGGGCTGCTCACCGCGCTGGTGGCCTTCTTCGCCGGCATCGCGATCGTGGCCAAGACCCTGATGTGGGGCGACAGCGTGGCGGGCTGGCCGACGATGATGGTGGTGATCCTGTTCCTCGGCGGCGTGCAGCTGATCGCGCTGGGCACCATCGGCGAGTACCTGGGCCGCCTGTACGAGGAGGCCAAGCAGCGGCCGCTGTACCTGGTGGACACCTGGCAGGCGCCATCGGGGGTATCCTCGGGCACACATCCTGCCGAAGGAGTCGCGCATGCGCACGGTACGCCAGCTGCTGGCGGAGAAGCCGGCTGAGGTATTCGCGGTAGGGCCTGGGGCCCCGGTGATCGAGGCGGTCCGGCTGATGGCCGGCGAGTCGATCGGTGCGGTGCTGGTGATGGACGGCACTCGCCTGGCGGGGATCCTTTCCGAGCGTGACTACGCGCGCAAGATCGTGCTGCAGGGCCGCTCCTCGGCCGACACGCCGGTCAGCGCGATCATGACACCCGAAGTCGTCACGGTGTCGCCGGAACATAGCGTGGAAGCATGCATGGAGCTGATGACTGCCGGCCGCTTCCGCCACCTGCCGGTGGTCGAGGACGGCCGGGTGGTCGGCGTCGTGTCGATCGGCGACCTGGTCAAGGCGGTGATCCAGGCGCAGCAGCACGAGCTGGAGCAGCTGCACGGCTACATCGCCGGCTGAGTTCAGCGGGCGTACTTGCCCCCGCAGTCGCTGTCCTCGCCGGGGCCGGTCTCGATCGTGGCCAGCAGTGCCGCCGGCGGGGTGATGCTGCCAAGCGCCAGGGCGATCACGCCGCGCAGGCCCAGTGCGGCCATGTCCGGGCGGAACGAGGGATCCTTGAAGCTGCCGCCGATGCGCAGCGGCGAACGCAGGGCCAGGATGCTGCGGTCCTTGGGCCGCGGGCGCAGCAGCAGGTCAAGCTGCTCCTCGCGCAGGCTGATGCTGCCTTCGCCGACCACCAGGGTGTCGCTGCTGTCGAAGGCCAGCGCACGCGAGGTCATCACCCCGTTCTCCACGCCGAAGTCGGCGAAGGCGCAGCGGATCGGCACCTGCCGGTCCTCGGTAAGCAGGAATTTCAGGGCCTCGGCGATGTCCAGGCCGGCCAGTTCCATGATCAGGTTGCTGATCCGGCCGCGGCCCATGCCTACGGCCACTTCGCCGTCGGCCGTGCCCAGCAGCGCGGCCACCGAATTGCCGGTGCCCTTGAGCCGGATCTGTCCGCCGATGCGGCCGGCCGCACCCTGGGCCAGCTCGGCCTTGGCGAACAGACGCGGCAGTTCCAGCCCGCGCAGGCTGATCTGCGCCTCGGTGCGGATCGGCTCGGCGCGCGCGTTCATGCGGATGTCCGAACGGATGTCGCCGCCGGCCACGCCGAAGTTGAGCGGCTGCAGCCGCAGCAGGCCGCGCTCCAGCACCAGGTGCGCATCCATGTCCTCGATCATCGGCAGCGCGGGCGAGCGGATCGCCTGCGCGCGCCAGCGCACGTCCGCGTCCATCGCGTTGAGCTTGGCGAGGTTGTAGGGCCGGTCCGGCAGCATCCGCGGGCTGGCCGCGCGCCGCGCCGCTTCGGCCTCCTGGGCCTGGTTCGCGGTTTCGTCGCCATCGGTATCCGGCGGCGCGCCGAGGAAGCCGGCCAGGTCGTCGAAGTCCAGCCTCCGCGACAGCAGGCGCGCGGTGAACATCGGCCGTTCGCCGCTGACGTCCACCTGCACGTCCCCGGACAGGTCGCTGTCGCCGACCTCGCCCTTGAAGCCTTCGTAGCGCCACAGGTCGCCGTTGCGCAGCAGGCGTCCATCCAGCGCGTAGGGCGGCGAGGGCGGAAGGGCCAGGCCAAGCAGCGGATACAGCTCTTCCAGGTCCTGCCCGGAGAGCTTCATGCGCAAGTCGAAGGTCCGGAAGCGGAACGGATTGGTGAGCGTGCCGGAGGCGCTGGCGCGCGTGCTGCCGGCGCGCGCGTCCAGGTCGATGCGGTACGGCGTCGCGGTGTCGGCCAGGGCCAGGGGCGAGGCGGCCTGTCCCTGCAGCCTGAATGCCGCGCCGCGCCAGTGCCCCTTGCCGGCGACCGCGACCGGAGCAGCGGCGCGGTCCGCGCCTTCGATGCTGGAGAGGCTGATGTCGATGTCGGTGCGTTCGGCCGCGTCGGTGAAGCGCAGCCGGCCGTCCTGGATCCAGAGCCGCTCCAGGCGCCAGCGCGGGTCGGCGTCGGGGTCGTCCTCGCCGCCACCGATGTCCCAGTTGCCGCCCTCCCCGTCGGGGTGGGTTTCCAGCCAGATGTCCGGGCCGGTCGCGCGCACTTCCTTCATGCGCAGGCGGAGGGCCAGCAGCGGCCATGGGGCGATGTCGATCTCGACCCGTTCCGCCGCGCCCATGCGCGCCTGCTTCGACCACTCGGCGTTGGACAGGGTCAGTCCGTCGGCCGAGACGGTGATGGTGCGGCCCAGGTCGACATCCAGGTCGCCGGCGATCCGGAACTCGCGCCCGGTCGCCGAACTGACCGCCCGCTCCAGCGGGCCCTTGAACCAGTTCCAGTCGAACAGGATCCACAGCACCACGATCGTCAGGGCCAGGACGGACAGCACGATCCCCTGCCGCCGCGAGGGGCGGGACGGCCGCCAGCGGCGCAGGCCCTGCAGGCGTGAGCGGAACGTGGTTGCTTCCATGCGGCCAGTATCGGCAGCGCCCGTGCAGGGCGCGCGAATGGCCGCGCCGGATCAGGCGCCGTGCATGCGCGGTCCCACCACGTGGGAGCCGACCGCCACGAAGTGGCAGACGCTGCCGGCGATCACGAACAGGTGCCAGATCGCGTGCGAATAGCGGATCGACTCGCGGTGGTAGAACACCGTGCCCAGCGTATAGGCCAGGCCGCCGGCGAGCAGCCAGCCCAGGGTCCAGGTGTCCACCGAGGACAGCAGCGGCTTGAACGCCACCACTACCAGCCAGCCAATGGCGATGTAGATGGCGGTGGACAGGCGCTTGAAGCGGCCGGTGTAGAACAGCTTGAACACCACGCCGGCCACGGCCAGGGTCCAGATCGCCGCGAACAGGCTCCAGCCCCAGGTGCCGCGCAGGCCGACCAGGGTGAACGGGGTATAGGTGCCGGCGATCAGCAGGTAGATCGCGCAGTGGTCGAACACCTTCAGCCGGCCCTTGGCCACCGGGTGCTGGATGGCGTGGTACAGGGTGGAGGCGGTATAGAGCAGCAGCAGGGCCACGCCGAACACGATCGCGCCGGCCAGCTGCCAGCCGTCCCCGTAGATCGCCGCCAGGGTGATGAGCACCGCGCCCCCCGCAAGGGCGGCCGCGGCGCCGAGGCCATGGGTCAGTGCGTTGGCGATTTCGTCGCGCAGCGGGTGCGCGGCACCTTCGGGTGCGGATGCATGTGAGGGGGCGTCCGGCATGGCGCGCACGTTACTGCAAAGCCGCGCCGCTGTGCATCCTTGCCACGTGAAGGCAGTGGCGACGGCTGGCGGCCGGGCAAGGCCGGCCGCCAGCAAAAGGCCGGTCAGTCGGCGCTGGCGCCGTGGGCGTGCTCGCGGGTGGCCAGGAAGCGCACCGCCGGCGCACGCTCCTGGGCCAGCTGCAGGTTGACCCGGGTCGGGGCCAGGTAGACCAGCTCGCCGGCCGCGTCGATCGCCAGGTTCATGGCGTTCTTCTCGCGGAACTCCTCCAGCTTGCGTTCGTCCTCGCACTGCACCCAGCGCGCGGTGGCCACGCCGACCGGCTCGAAGCTCGCGTCCACGCCGTACTCGTCCTTGAGCCGGTAGGCGACCACGTCGAACTGCAGCACGCCGACCGCGCCGAGGATCAGGTCGTTGCTCATCAGCGGACGGAAGAACTGGGTCGCGCCTTCCTCCGACAGCTGGGCCAGGCCCTTCTGCAGCTGCTTGAGCTTGAGCGGGTCCTTCAGCCGCGCGCGGCGGAACAGCTCCGGGGCGAAGTTGGGGAGGCCGGTGAACGACAGCGATTCGCCCTCGGTGAAGGTGTCGCCGATGGAAATGGTGCCGTGGTTGTGGATGCCGATCACATCGCCCGGCCAGGCCTCGGCGGCGATCTCGCGGTCGGAGGCCATGAAGGTCAGCGCATTGGCCAGTTTGACTTCCTTGCCGCTGCGCACGTGGAAGGCCTTCATGCCGGCGCTGAAGCGGCCCGAGCACACGCGCATGAACGCGACCCGGTCGCGGTGCTGCGGGTCCATGTTGGCCTGGATCTTGAACACGAAGCCGCTGAGCTTCGGTTCCTCCGGGCGCACCTCGCGGCCGGTGGTGGCGCGTGCCTGCGGCGAAGGGGCGTGCTCGACGAAGAAGTCCAGCAGCGGCTGCACGCCGAAGTTGTTCACGCCCGAGCCGAAGAACACCGGCGACTGCTCGCCGGCCAGGTACTTCTGCTTGTCGAACGGATCGGCCGCGCCCTGCACCAGCTCCAGCTCCTCGCGCAGGTCGGCGAGCATCTCCGCGCCGATCTTCTCGGCCAGGCCGGGGGCGTCCAGCGACGGGAAGATGGTCGAATCCTGGCGGGTGAAGTTGCGGCCCGGCTCGTACAGATGCACCTCGCCGCTGACCAGGTGGACCACGCCCTTGAGGCGCTTGCCCATGCCGATCGGCCAGGTGACCGGTGCGCACTTGATGCCCAGCACCGTCTCGATCTCGTCGAGCAGCTCGATCGGGTCCTTGCCTTCGCGGTCGAGCTTGTTGATGAAGGTCATGATCGGCGTGTCGCGCAGGCGGCACACCTCCATCAGCTTGATCGTACGCTCCTCCACGCCCTTGGCCACGTCGATCACCATCAGCGCCGAGTCCACCGCGGTGAGCACGCGGTAGGTGTCCTCGCCGAAGTCGGCGTGACCAGGGGTGTCGAGCAGGTTGACGATGCGGCCCTCGTAGGGGAACTGCATCACCGAGCTGGTCACCGAGATGCCGCGCTCCTTTTCCAGCGCCATCCAGTCCGAGGTGGCGTGGCGGGCCGCCTTGCGGCCCTTGTCCGAGCCGGCCATCTGGATCGCGCCCCCGAACAGCAGCAGCTTTTCGGTCAGCGTGGTCTTGCCGGCGTCGGGGTGCGAGATGATCGCGAAGGTGCGCCGGCGCGCGGCTTCGGTGGAGACTTCGGACATGGGGAGGGGCGCCGGGCGGCGCTCGGTCGGGCAGGGAAGCCGGCAATTATACGGGGCCGCGGGCGGGGGCTCCCGGCTCCGCGGCCCGTCCGTTCAGAGCTGTACCCAGGGATGGGGCAGGCGCCGCAGCCGATCGAGCGCCCCCAGATGCACGACCACACCGGTGACCAGGGCCAGGCTCCATGCGCCATGCATCCACGGCGGCATGCCGGAGCTGCGCAGCCCCACCACCATGCCCGCCAGCAGCGCCAGCACCAGCAATATCGCCAGTGCCAGCGGGATCCAGCGACCCGCGCGCCAGTGCAGGCAGGCCAGGGTCGCGCCGGCCAGCAGCGCGGCGCCAGCGGCGCTGCTCCAGAGCAGCAGCAGGTAGTACGGGCGCGGCGCATCGATCGCCAGGCCGAAGCCGGCCATGACCGCCAGCGTCGGCAGCGCGCGGACGATCATCTGGCGTACCAGCAGACCTGACAGCCAGGACGCGGGCTGCCGCGGCAGGCCCGGAAGCAGGGCCAGTTCGTGCAGGCCCAGGGCCGGCCGCCAGAACAGCGAGTGAAGCCGGACCATGGGCGCCAGCGCCGCACTCAGGACCATCAGCGGTGCGAACATGAGCCCGACGTGGAGCTTTCCACCCGCGCCGCTGCCCAGCAGCCACCAGAGCGCGGCGACCGCCAGCATCGGCCCCTGCACGGCCAGCACGTTGCGGGCAGTGTTGCGGCCGAAGCCCGGGCCCAGCGCGATCGCCAGCGCCTGCCCCGGTTCGCGGTGCAGGTCGGTGCCGACCGGCGTGTCCTGGGCGAGCAGGCCTGCCCCGGCGCCGGACTGGGCCGCCT
>JAEWAG010000077.1 GCA_023391775.1 Pseudomonadota bacterium
GCGGGGGACTGGGCAGGCGCGGGGGCGACGGCGGCCAGCGGCGCGGCACTCACTGCGGCTCGCCCTCCAGGTGGGCTTCCCGGGCGGCGCGCACCCGGCGCGCCCCGAGGTCATCCATCTCGCGCTGGCTGCGGCGCTCGTCCACCTGGCGCTCCTGCGCCCGGTAGCTGGCAGCCAGCTGTTCCAGCACCTGCTTGTCGCGGCTGGCCAGCAGCAGCCGGGTGCGTTCGGCCTCCAGTCGCTGGCGGCTGCTGTCCACGTTTCGGGACTGCTGCTCCACGGCGCTTTCCAGGCGGTCGAGGAAGGCGCGCCGGTTGGCCAGCTGGGCCGGGCTCACCGCCGACATCTGGCCGGAGGCGTACTCCTCCGCATAGCGGCGCAGCTCCGCCAGCCGTGACTCCTGCAGCTCGTGCGCACGCTGGCGCTCGGCCAGTTCGCGGGCCACTGCATCCTCGTGGTCCTGCGCGCGGCGCAGCAGCGGGTCGATGCGGCGGGACTGCATCATGCCTGGGTCTCCTGGTGTTGCAGCAGGTCGGCCAGCGCCTGGCGGCTGTGGTCAAGGTCCGCCGAGCGGGCCACGTCCTGGCCGAGGAACTGCACGATCTCCGGCCAGCGCGCCAGGGCCTCGTCCACGGCCGGGTCGTTGCCGCGCTGGTAGGCGCCGATGGCGATCAGGTCGCGGTTGGCGTTGTAGGCGGCGACCAGGCGCTTGAGCGCGCGGATGCGCCCGCGCCAGGTCTCGTCGGCGATGTCCTGGACCACGCGGCTGACCGAGGATTCCACGTCGATGGCCGGGTACAGGCCGGCGTCGGCAATCCGGCGCGACAGCAGGATGTGGCCGTCGAGGATGGCGCGCGCGGCGTCGGCGATCGGGTCCTGCGGGTCGTCGCCCTCGGTCAGCACGGTATAGAAGGCGGTGATCGAGCCACGCCCGGCGGCGCCGTTGCCGGCGCGCTCGCCCAGCGCCGGCAGCTTGGCGAATACCGATGGCGGGTAGCCGCGGGTGGTCGGCGGCTCGCCTACCGACAGGCCGATCTCGCGCTGGGCCTGGGCGAAGCGGGTCAGCGAATCCATCAGCAGCAGCACGTTCAGGCCCTGGTCGCGGAACCACTCGGCGATGGCGGTGGCGCGGTAGGCGCCATGCAGGCGTGCCAGCGGCGGGCGGTCGGCCGGGGCGGCCACGACCACGGCGCGGCGCAGGCCTTCCTCACCCAGGGTGGTCTCGACGAAGTCGCGCACTTCGCGGCCGCGCTCGCCGATCAGGCCGACCACGATCACGTCGGCCGAGGTGAAGCGGGTCATCATGCCCAGCAGCGTCGACTTGCCCACGCCCGAGCCGGCGAACAGGCCCACGCGCTGGCCGCGGCCGATCGGCAGCAGCGCGTTGATCGCGCGCACGCCCACGTCCAGCGGCTGGATGATGGGCTCGCGCGCCAGCGGGTTGATCGCCACGCCGGCCATGCCGACGCTGCCTTCGGCGCGGATCGGGCCCTTGCCGTCCAGCGGCACGCCGTCCGAATCGATCACCCGCCCGAGCAGGCCTTCGCCCACTTCCACGCCGCCACGGCGGCGCACCGGCACCACCCGGGCATTGGGCAGCAGGCCGTGCAGTTCGGCGCTGGGCATCAGCGAGGTGCGCTCGCCGGCGAAGCCGACCACCTCGGCCTCCACCCAGCCACCGTCGGCGACCTCGACCTTGCAGGTCGCGCCCATCGGTGCCTCGCAGCCGGTGGCTTCCAGGGTCAGGCCGACGGCGCGGCGCAGGATGCCTTCGCGGATCAGGCCGCGGCCGGCCGCCGGGTCCAGCGCGATCCCGCCCAGCCGGGTGGCCAGGCGCAGGTTGCGGGCCGACAGCCAGTCCGCCGGCACCGCGCCGGGAACGGTCGCCGCCGTGGGCGCGGCAGGCAGGGTCATGCGCCGGCTCCCGCACGCTGGATCACCCGTTCCAGCGCGCCGCGCAGGCGGGCCTCCAGGGTGCCGTCGATGCGCACGGCCTCGGCATGCACGCGCAGGTCGCCGCGGCCCAGGTTCGGGTCCGGCACCAGGCGCGCACCGGCCACCTGGGCCAGCATCGGGGCCAGGGCCTGGATGTCGTCCGGATGCAGCCGCACCTCGACCTCGCGGCTGGCGCCGCCGACGGCGTCCAGCGCCTCGGACACCAGCCCGGACAGCAGCGCCGGGTCGGCATCGTAGGCCCGACCGACCAGGCTGCCGGCGATGCGCACGGCCAGCTCGCCCAGCGCGGCGGTGACCTCGTCCTCGAGGCGGGCGAGGGGACGGGTGAAGTTGTCGAGGATGCCCTCGATCTGTGCGGTCAGCCGGCGCACCTCGGCCTGGCCCTGGCCGAAGCCCTCCTGGTGGCCCTGGGCGAGGCCGGCCGCGTAGCCCTCCTCGCGCGCGGCCTCCTGGATGGCCAGGATCTCCTCCAGGGTGGGCGGCACCGGCAGCGGCGCGTCCTCCACCAGGGCCGGCTCAGCCGCGGGGGCGGTATCCAGGTCCGGGGCCAGCCAGCGCACGGCGGTGTTCATACCAGCTCCTCGCCGCCGCCGCTGTTGAGCGCGATCACGCCCTCATCGGCCAGGCGCCGGACGATGGTCATGATCTCCTTCTGCGCGGCCTCCACGTCGGCCAGGCGCACCGGGCCGCGGGCCTCCATGTCCTCCAGCAGGATCTCGGCCGCGCGCTGGGACATGTTGCGGGTGATCTTCTCGCGCACCTTGATGTCGGCGCCGCGCAGGGCGATGCCCAGGCGTTCGCCGGAGACCTCGCGCAGCAGGGTCTGCAGCTCGCGGTCGTCCAGGTCGACCAGGTCGTCGAACACGAACATCAGGTCCTGGATGCGCTGGCACAGCTCGGTGTCGACCTTGCCGATCTCGCCGAGGATGGACTGGTCCTGCCCGGTCTCCAGGAAGTTGAGGATGTTGGCCGCCACCTTGACCCCGCCGATGCTGGAGGACTTGAGGTTCTGGTTGCCGGCGAACTGGCGTTCCATGATCTCGTTGAGCTCGTTCAGCGCATTGGGCGGGATGCCGTCCAGGGTGGCGATGCGCAGCAGCACGTCGGCGCGCACCCGCTCGGGCAGGAACTTCAGCGCTTCGGCCGCCTGGTCCGGATCCAGGTGGGAGAGCACGATGGCGACGATCTGCGGGTGCTCGTTGCGCACCAGGTCGGCCACCGCGCGCGGGTCCATCCACTTGAGCGTGTCCAGGCCGGTGGTGTTGCGGCCCAGCAGGATCCGGTCGATCAGGCTGCCGGCCTTGTCCGCGCCGAGGGCCTGGATGAGCATGTTGCGGATGTAGTCGTCGGCGCCGACGCCCAGCGAGGTCTGCCGCTCCAGCGCGCCCTCGAACTGCTCCATCACGCCCACCACCTGTTCGCGGCTGATGCCGCTCATGGTGGCCATCGCCAGCCCGAGCTTCTGCACTTCCTTGGCGCTCATGTGCTTGAGCACCTCCGCCGCGTCGCTCTCCCCGAGCGACAGCAGCAGCACCGCGGCGCGCTGCACGCCGCTCAGTTCGCCATGGCCATTAGGCTGCTTCATTGCCCAACCAGTCCTTCACCACCTGGGCGACCCGCTTGGAGTCGGAACGGACGGCCTCTCGCGCGTTGCGCAGGCGGTCCTCGTAGGCATTGGAGGGCAGCGCCATCGGCGCGGCCGGGGCGTGCATCCCGATCCGGGCGGTGTCCTCGGCCAGCGATGGCAGGTCCGCCTCGTCCTCCACCAGCGAGACCTCGGCGGTCTGGGTGCCGGGTTCGCGCTCGTTCCTGGCCTGGGCCGGCGATGCGATCTGGCGCAGGGCCGGGCGCAGCACGCCGAACAGCAGCGCCAGCACCACCACCGCACCCACCAGCAGGCGCAGCGCGTCGCGCACGCGCGGATCCTCCCACCAGGGGGACGGCTCGATCGCCTCGCCGGTCTCGCGCACGAAGGGCGCGTTGACCACCGAGACCACGTCGCCGCGTGCGTCATCGAAGCCGACGGCCTGCCGCACCAGTTCCTGCACGCGCGTCAGTTCCTCGGCCGACAGCGGCTGCAGGGCCTGCTTGCCGTCGGCGCCGGGACGCGGTACGTGGT
>JAEWAG010000117.1 GCA_023391775.1 Pseudomonadota bacterium
GCTTGGAGGCTCGGAGGCTTGGAGGCTTGGAGCCTTGGAGGGCTTGGAAGCGCCGCCGGATAGGTGACGTCAGGACTCGGCTGACCCACTCGCCCCCGATTTGCCTGAAGGTTTCACAAACTGTGCGGACGCGATTACACGCTCCTTTACCAAATGCGGCCATACGCTGCAGCCCTGGTGAAATCCCCCGAAGCCAGTCGCGCACCCCCAGCTCCCTCGCGCGGACCCGGAGAATCCCAATGAACCTGCTCAGAATCGAGACCGAGCCGCCGCACAACGGTATCCAGCGAATGGCCGTAAGCGGCCGGCTCGACACCGAAAGCCATGCAAGCCTAGACGAGGCACTGGATCCGCTGTTGGCGGACGAGCACGTGCAATCGGTGGTCCTGGATCTCGGCGAGCTTAACTACATCAGCACCGACGGCGTGCGTTCCATCTTCCGCGCCCGCCGCGCACTGGCCGCCAGCCGCCGCCGCGTGCTGGTCGTGAATCCGCAGCCGCAGGTCCAGAAGGTCCTCGACGTGGTGAAGTCCGTCCCGCTCAGCGAGGTCTTCACCTCGGTCGAAGAAGCCGACGCCTATTTCGACACGATGCAGCGGAAGATGGTGGCGAAGGTGGGTGCGCCGAGCACCCCTCAGCCTGATTAAGAACAACATGAGACACAATGCTTAAACCCAGGGAGAAATTCCGTAACCGTTGGTCCCGTACCAAAGCAGGATCATCAGGTTAAGCAAGCCATGCGTTAGAGAACGCTGGAACACGTTGAGACGCCACCGAAAGACCAGCGCGCAGAACAGCATAGAAACCATAAACGACCAAAGCATGGCACCGTCGTGAGTCAGTGCGAAAACAAGTGACACGAGCGCGGCCGACGTAAGGGGAGTCGTAAATGATGCCAAACCTTGAGCAAGAAGACCCCGCACGACCTTCTCTTCAAAAATTGGCGCCGTAATAACTGCGCTGATTAAAGTCAAAATAATAGTGCCTGGCTCTAGTGCGGACACATCGACGAAGCGCACTTTTCCCCATGCAAATACAACGATCCATACAAAGACCAACGCAAGCGCCAGCCCGATTAACGCCGCGACCAAACGAATAGACCAAGGTCTCTCGTTGTGCTCTGGGTAAAAATGGAGGAGAGTCAGGGCGAGCAACATCTCCGCAAGTGGCTTAGCGCCGAAGATACCGAGCCGCGCAGTCAACCACGTCAGTCCACCCGCGGCGAACGTAGCTAACGATCCAACAACGAGAAATTCCCAGGCTCGCGAGCGGGTTGTCGGCAACTCCTGCGCCTCCGTTAAGGGGAGGAAGAACGCGAGCGCTCTTCCTCGCCCGCCTCTTATTTACTGCCTGAGCTTGCTCACACGCACCAGAACTCCCGGCACGGTGAATGGGTTCACAGCGAGGAACGCAAAGACTTTCTGGCCTGCTGTGAGCCAACTCGATTCAGCACCAGTGCACGACACCGTGTTGACCTGGCCCACTGTGACGGTGCAAACGAGCTCCCCACCGCCAACCATCGATACTTCCTTCGACGTGACATTCCGCATGATCCACTCCTTGGATATGTGTGGCAGGCCGGCTTTGGCCTGCCAACCAGCCAGCTTGCCGGCACAGCATTGATACCTCGGTCGACAGAAATTAACTATCAGCTAATTCCGAATCGACCATCAGAAGTTCCGGAGCCAGCCCCCGCCCTCCCCTCCTCCATCTGCTGCCGGATCTGGGCATCGACCGCGGCAATGGCGGTCATGTTGAGTACGCGGCGGGGGGTCGCGCTGGCGGTGAGGATGTGGACCGGCTTGCTGATGCCCATCAGGATCGGGCCGATGGCCACGCCGTCGGTGAACACGCGCACCAGGTTGTAGGCGATGTTGGCGGCCTCCAGGTTCGGCATCACGAACAGGTTGGCGCGGCCCTTGAGGGTGCTGTTGGGCATGATCTTCTCGCGCAGCAGCTGGTCCCAGGCGGTGTCGGCCTGCATCTCGCCGTCCACGTTCAGGCGCGGGTTTCGCTTGCGCAGCAGCTCGCGCACCTGGCGCATCTTGTGCGCGTCCTTAGAGTCGTGGCTGCCGAAGTTGGAATGCGACAGCAGCGCGACGCTGGGCTCGATGCCGAACAGCTTCATGCGGAAGGCGGCCTGCAGGGTCGCCTCGGCGATCTGCTCGGCGGTCGGGTCGTCCTGCACGGGGGTGTCCACGAAAAAGAACACGCCCTGCTGGTTGATCACGCCGGTCATGGCCGAGGTGGACTGCACCCGCGGCTCCAGCGGCAGCACGCTGCGCACGTAGCCGAGCTTCTTGTGGAAGCGGCCGACCACGCCGGTCAGCAGCGCGTCGGCCTCGCCCCGGGCGACCATCACCGCGCCGATCAGGGTCGGGCGCGAGCGCATCAGGTTCTTGGCGGCGGACACGGTCACGCCGCGGCGCTCGGTCAGGGCGTGGTAGTGCTGCCAGTACTCGTTGAAGCGCGGGTCGTCGTCCTGGTTTGTGATCTCGAAGTCCACGCCTGCCTTCATGCGCAGGCCCAGGCGCTTGATCCGGGTCTCGATCACCTCCGGGCGGCCGATCAGCACCGGGAAGGCCACGCCCTCGTCGATCACCGTCTGCACCGCGCGCAGCACCACCTCCTCCTCGCCCTCGGCGTAGGCCACGCGCTTGAGGTCGGAGCGGGCGCGGTCGTAGACCGGCTTCATCATCAGGCTGGAGCGGTAGACGAACTGGCCCAGCTTCTCGCGGTAGGCGGCCATGTCCTGGATGGGACGCTCGGCCACGCCGGAGTCCATCGCCGCCTGGGCCACGGCCGAGGACAGCTCGACCAGCAGGCGCGGGTCGAACGGGCGCGGGATCAGGTAGTCAGCCCCGAAGCTGGGCACCTCGTCGCCGTAGGCGCTGCCCAGGTCGGAGGCCTCCTTGCGCGCCAGCGCGGCGATGGCCTGCACGCAGGCGACCTTCATCGCCTCGTTGATGCCGGTGGCGCCGGTGTCCAGCGCACCGCGGAACAGGTACGGGAAGCACAGCGCGTTGTTGACCTGGTTGGGGTAGTCCGAACGGCCGGTGGCGATGATCGCGTCCGGGCGCACCCGGCGCGCGTCCTCCGGCAGGATCTCCGGATACGGGTTGGCCAGCGCCAGGATGATCGGCTGGTCGGCCATGGTGGCGACCATCTCGGGCTTGAGGATGCCGCCGGCGGACAGGCCCAGGAAGATGTCCGCGCCGACGACGATCTCCTCCAGCGTGCGCGCCTCGGTGTCGCGCGCGTAGCGCAGCTTGTCCGGGTCAAGGTCGGTGCGGCCGGTGTGGATCACGCCGCCGCGGTCGAAGGCGGTGATGTTCTCCTTGCGCAGGCCCAGCGAAACCAGCATGTCCACGCAGGAGATGCCGGCCGCGCCCATGCCGGTGGTGGCCAGCTTCACGTCCTCGATCTTCTTGCCGACCACCTGCAGGGCGTTGACCACCGCCGCACCGACGATGATCGCGGTGCCGTGCTGGTCGTCGTGGAACACCGGGATGTTCATCCGCTCGCGCAGCTTGCGCTCGACGATGAAGCACTCCGGCGCCTTGATGTCCTCCAGGTTGATGCCGCCGAAGG
>JAEWAG010000127.1 GCA_023391775.1 Pseudomonadota bacterium
TACGGGGCGCCGCGGCTGGGCCGCGGCGGACTTCGATCCGCGCTCCGGGGGCGGGCCGGTCGCTTCGCGGACAGCGGCCTCCCGCGGCGCGTCTCCGGATACAGACAGGGCCACCCGGAGGTGGCCCTGTGCGAGCGGAGCGGGCCCGAGGACGGCCCCATGTGAGGCGCCTGGCGCGTCCGGTCAGAAGTCCCAGCGCGCCGACAGGGCCAGCGGCCACGACAACCGGCTGCCGGTGTCGTTGATCCGCGCCAGGCCCAGCCCGCCGATGGCGCTGTCGTCGTCCTTCAGGTCGCTGGTGTAGCGCACGCCGCTGGAAAGGGTGACGCTGAAGGTGTCCGAGACCGGCATGATCACGCCGATATCCAGCCCGCCGCTGGCGACCCAGCCAGCCTCGTAGAACGCCGCGTTCGGGATGGTGATGCCGCCGTCCGGGATCTCGAAGGTGGCGCGGATGTCATCGGTGCGCGTGGCACCGATGCGGCCGCCCAGGAACGGACGCGCCGAGCCGGGCGTGCCGAAGAAGTAGCGGTAGCCGACCTCGGCCGACAGCGCCTCATAACGCTCGAAGGTGCCGTACACCGGCAGGCCAGCCTGCAGCGCCGGCACGTAAGCCTCGCCCACCATCACCCTGCCCTCGCTGGCGCGGGTCTGGCGCACCTGGCCGAACATCTCGCTGCGGTCGCTGAAGCCATAGGCGAACTCCAGGCCCACCGTGGATGCCTGGTCATAGATGCGGTCATGCCCGCGTGGCTGGATCCGCAGCTCGGCGTTGACGCCCGCCAATGCCGGATTCAGCGGCCCGAGATCCGGAACCGGCGCCACCGCCCCGTCGTGCACGTCGCCGTTGAGCGGAGTGTCGATCCCGCCCAGGATCGACATCGAGAAGCGGCCCGCTTCCGGGCCGGAGGCGTGGGCGGCGGAGGTCGCAAACAGTGCCGCCATTGGAACAATCAGCCAGGAACGCATGGTGGTCTCCATCCAGAAGGTTTGAACGACGCCTCATGGCGACGGCGCCGATACTGGAGACCGGTCTGTTACAGACCCGTTGAACGCAGGCATGTACAAAAGCTGTACGCCGACGACGACCGCGGCCCATCCGTCGCAGCCATGCGAAACCGGCACTGGCGATAGGAGCTCCCACTACTGGCAAGGAGTGCGGGCGCTGGCTTGAGCGGCGCGGAAACTTGCCCTGGCTCTACTTGCGCCGAGTGATTCGCATCTGTCCTTCCATGCAGGCCTGACGCTGGAATCAAGCCGACCCGCGAAGCGGGCTCGGCTTGAGTGAGTTGTCAGGTCGCGCGCCGGACGCGCCAGCCCATGGCGGTACCAACGACAAGCCCAACTGCTGAGGCCGGGAAGGACTCTCCGAAGAATAGCTGACCGCCGAGCAGCCCGAGAGCAAAACCGAGGACAGGATAACCGTGCCAAGGCAAGCCCCCAGCTCCGGCCCGGCCATCTACCGAGGTAACGAGCCAGGCAAAGCCAAGGCACAACCCGCCAATCAGGACGGCTGACAAGCCGGATAGCCGGATAACCATCGCAGCGTCTGGCGTGAAGGCGAACAAGCGGGACGCCAGTGCTGCGCCCACGCCAATCAACATCAGCGAGAACCCACCAACAGCGGCAGGGGCGGTAAAGCTCGTTACCTTGGAATTCACTGTGCTCCCCACAGCGGCCATCGCTTGAGTTAAGCCACGCACCGAAGCGGCTTCGGCTTGAATGAGTTGTCAGAGCCCACAGCGCATACGTGGGACCGTGCACTCGTTCGCACTCCAGTCACTGCGCCGCCAGCAATAGCTGTCCCTGCCGGAATGCTTAAGCTCCCAAGTGACCGCCCGTCCGGAGCTATCCCTGCGAGACTCCCCAATCAGCGCCACGTGCAGGCTGGCAGGGCTCTTGCCTAACACCTGATAGGAGAACCGCTCTTGCAGCGACTGCCCATCGACCGTACCCCCGTTTCGATAGGTCAAGTGCATTAAACCGCCTTCCGGGGAGAAGCTGATCGTGTGTGGGTTTGTCTCGCAATCTTCCGGATCTTCGCCCCAAACACCCGTGATCCCGCTCTCCAAGGATGTCGGATGGGATCCGGCGCAGCCAGCCAGCAATACTGTCAGCACCAATCCAGCACAGATGGAAGTTTTCATGTGGGCTCGAACGCCTGAATTAAGCCACGCCGCGAAGCGGCGTCGGCTTGTACGAATAGTTAGACGATGGTCAGCGCCTCGTCCATGCGAATGTAACTGTAGCCGGCTTGCCACGGAAACCGGTGCTCACTATCCGGGAGGAACATGACTACTGCTCCGAACGGCTTGCCCCGGTAGTAGCGATCCGCTGTGCCAAGGTATTTGTCGAAGCACTCGGGGCGGACACGTTTGAAGACAACCTTGTACCCGCCGGACAGCAGTTCGGGGTCCTCGACCTCTGGGGTGATGGCATGCCCCTTCTTAAGCGCAGACGCGCACGCGTTGAGAAGGCCGTGTGCCTTATCGTGCGGCAGGCCGAAGACCAGAACCTCCGGGGCCCCGTAGCTCTCTGTGAAGCCGATTGAATAGCTGAAAGGCTCTTCGTCCTCCTCGCACGGAGCGACATGCAGACA
>JAEWAG010000181.1 GCA_023391775.1 Pseudomonadota bacterium
GTGCGCCGCCACCGCCCAGGCCGCCGCGCCCGCTTCCCCGGACGTCGCCGGCCAGCCGGCCGCCACGCAGGCCGGTCCGGTGCAGCAGGCCGAGGTCCTGGCCAGCGCGCTGGTCGCGCGCATGACCACCGACGAGAAGCTCGACCAGCTGCTCAACGCCGCGCCGGCGATCCCTCGCCTGGGCGTGCCGCACTACAACTGGTGGACCGAATCCCTGCACGGGGCGATGGGCGCGGTCCCGACCACCAACTTCGCCGAGCCGATCGGCCTGGCCGCCACCTTCGATGACGCGCTGGTGCGCCGGGTGGGCCAGGTGATCGCCACCGAGGTGCGTGGCCTGCACGCGCTGGCCCGCCAGACCGGGCGCACCGGGCGCATGGGCACCGGCCTCAACACCTGGTCGCCGAACATCAACATCTTCCGCGACCCGCGCTGGGGCCGCGGCCAGGAAACCTATGGCGAGGACCCGTTCCTGGCCGCGCGCATGGGCGTGGCCTACGTCAGGGGCGTGCAGGGCGACCATCCGCACTACTACGACATCATCGCCACGCCCAAGCACTACGCGGTGCACAGCGGCCCCGAATCCACCCGCCACCATGCCAACGTGTACGTGTCCCGGCGCGACCTGGAGGACACCTACATGCCGGCGTTCCGCGCGGCGGTGGTGGAGGGCGGCGCCGGCTCGATCATGTGCGCCTACAACCGCATCGACGGCCAGCCGGCCTGCGCCAGCGACCTGCTGCTCAAGGACTACCTGCGCGGCGCATGGTCGTTCAAGGGCTACGTGGTCTCCGACTGCGACGCGGTGACCGATATCAGCAAGCACCACCATTTCGCCCCCGATGCGGCCACCGCCGTGGCCGCGGCCATGCGCGCGGGCGTGGACAGCGAGTGCAATGGCGCCACCCTGGTCGATGCGGCCGGCCTGGCCCAACCGTACCGCGAGGCGCTGCAGCGCGGGCTGATCACCATGGGCGACGTGGATCGGGCGCTGGTGCGCCTGTTCGCCGCGCGCTACCGCACCGGGGATCTGCCCGGCGTGCGTCCGCTGTCCACCGAAACCGTCTCGCCCGCTGACATCGGCAAGCCGGAACACGCGGCGCTGGCGCTGGAGGTGGCCGAGAAGAGCCTGGTGCTGCTGAAGAACGACGGGGTGCTGCCGCTGCGGCCGCAGGCCCGCGTGGCCCTGGTCGGCCCGCTCGCCGACGCCACCCGCGTGCTGCGCGGCAACTACTCCTCGCCGCAGTCCGCGCCGCCGGTCTCGGTACTGGACGGCCTGCGCCAGGCCATGCCGGAGGCGAAGGTCACCCACGTGCCCTTCAGCCCGACCTATACCGATGGCGACCCGATCCCGACGGCCGCGCTGCTGACCGAGGACGGCACACCCGGCCTGGTGGCCCGCTACTACAACCCGCGGCAGAAGCCGCCGACCCGCTTCGGGCCGGGCGAGATGGACGCGTGGCTGGAGCGGGTCGGCTACGAGGACGCGCCCGTGGTCACCCGCGTGGAACCGGACGTCAACACCCGCAGCCTGGACCTGGCCCAGGTGCATGACATCCACCGGGTGGAGTGGACCGGCTACCTGGTCGCACCGGAAACCGGTACCTACCGGCTGGGCCTGGGCGGCTTCAACGGCGCGCTGGAGTTCGACGGCAAGCCGCTGCTCGACCTGGCCGGCGCATCCTGGAACAGCCTGCCGACGCTCAGGACCGTGCAGCTGGAGGCCGGCCGGCGCTATCCGCTCAAGGTCACCACGGAGGCCCGCGTGCTGGCCGGCATCGGCCTGCTGTGGAAGCGTGTCGGCGATGACCCGATCGGGCAGATGCGCGCGGCCGCGGCCGACAGCGACGTGGTGGTGGCGGTGGTCGGCCTGACCTCGGACCTGGAGGCCGAGGAGGCACCGGTGGAGGTGCCCGGCTTCAAGGGCGGCGACAAGACCAGCCTGGACCTGCTGGCCGACCAGCAGGCGCTGCTGGAAGCCGCACGCGCCACCGGCAAGCCGCTGGTGGTGGTGGTGATGAACGGCAGCCCGGTGAACCTGGCCTGGGCCAAACAGCACGCCGCCGCGATCATCGAGGCCTGGTACCCCGGCCAGTCCGGCGGCCTGGCCATCGGCAACGTGGTGGCCGGGCACACCAATCCGTCCGGACGCCTGCCGCTGACCTTCTACCGCTCGGTGGAGGACCTGCCGCCGTTCGACGACTACGACATGCGCGGCCGCACCTACCGCTACTTCGAGGGCGAGCCGGTGTATCCGTTCGGCCACGGCCTGAGCTACACCAACTTCGCGTATTCGGCACCCACGGTGCAGGCGGCGGCGGGCGGTGCACACGAGGGCATCCGGGTCACCACCGAGGTGCGCAACACCGGCAGGCGCGCCGGTGACGAGGTGGCCCAGCTGTACCTGGACTTCCCGGACGTGGAAGGCCTGCCGCGGGTGGCCCTGCGAGGCTTCCAGCGCGTGCACCTGGCTCCGGGCGAGAGCCGCGTGCTGGAGTTCGAACTGGATCCGCGCGACCTCAGCGCGGTCACCGTCGAAGGCCAGCGCCAGGTGATGAAGGGCAGCTACCGGGTGTTCGTCGGCGGGGGCCAGCCGGGCACCGGGGCGGCTGGCAAGGACGCCGCGTTCCGCATCGACCAGAACCGCCCGGTCGAGCGCTGAAGCATGACCGCAGGCGCCGTCCAGCCGGGCGGCGCCCGCGTCCACCGTGGCGGGGGCTCAGCCGCGCCGCGCGATCCAGCGGTCCAGCTGCGCGGCGAAGGCCTGGCGGTCGCGCGCACTGAACGCGCCCGGGCCGCCGGTCTGGAGCCCGGCCCCGCGCAGCTCCTCCATGAAGTTGCGCATGGAAAGCCGCTCGGCGATGTTGTTGGCGGTGAACACTTCGCCGCGCGGATTGATCGCCGCGGCGCCATTGGCCAGCACGCGCGAGGCCAGCGGGATGTCCTGGGTTACCACCAGGTCGCCGGGGCCAGCGCGTTGCGCGATGGCGTCGTCGGCCACGTCATAGCCGCCCTGGACCTGGAGGGCGCGGATCAACGGCGAGGGCGGGGTGCGCAGCCACTGGTTGGCTACCAGGGTGAGCGGGACCCGGGCCCGCGTGGCGGCCCGGAACAGCATGTCCCGCACCGGGACCGGGCAGGCGTCGGCGTCCACCCAGATGCAGGTGGCGCGGGTGCCTGGATCGCTCAAGACTGGGACGATTCGCCGCCACTCCTGGCGGCATCCTTGGCGGCGCGCTTCTTGGCGTCCTTCTCGTCCTGCTTCTTCTTCTTGGCCAGTTCGCGCTGGCGTTTTTCAAAGGAATAGTTCGGCTTTGCCATGTCTGCTCTCGTGTAATCGAGCGACCAGTGTACGTGGCATGGACCGAAGGGGAGCCGAACAGCCCGCCCGGGCGGCCCGTGCCGATGGCCGCAGGCATCGCGCCGGCCACGGCAGGGG
>JAEWAG010000270.1 GCA_023391775.1 Pseudomonadota bacterium
GGCCGGGACACGCCGTGCCTCGTCGCTGCCGCCCCTGGCGCCGGGATGTGTCGATGACGGCCGCGAGGACGCCTCCAGCCTGCGCGTGGAAGGCATCGTCGACCGCGCCACCCTGGTGCCGGCGCCGGGTGGTCGTGGAGGCCTGCGCCTGCAGGTGCGTGCGCTGGGCGCCAGCACACCGGTGCAGTGGCTGCTGGACGGGCGCTGGATCGCACGTACCGCGCCAGGCCAGGCCTTCACCCATGACTACGCCCGCGCCGGAGCCGGCCCGCATGTGCTGTCGGCCCTGGCCGACAACGGCGCCTGGGCGCAGGTGGAATTCCGCGTGGCCGGCGTTGCCGCCGCCATGCCGGTGGCGGGTGCGCCCCGGTAGGGGGCTGCCCACGGCCTCAGGCCGGGATGTGCTCCAGCACGTAGTCGGCCGACGACACACGGAACTCGCCCGGCGCCTCGACGAACAGCTCGCGGACGATGCCGTCCTCGGCGTACAGGGCGAAGCGGCGCGCACGGATGCCCATGCCGTAGCCGCTGGCGTCCATTTCCAGGCCAAGGGCGCGGGTGAGGTCGGCATTGCCGTCGGAGACCAGCTGCAGGCCATCCGGTGCATCCAGGGTGCGGCCCCAGGCCTGCATCACGAACGGGTCGTTGACCGCCATGCAGACCACGTCCACGCCGCGGCTGCGGAATTCGTCGAAGCGCTGGATGAAGCCGGGCAGGTGCTTCTCCGAGCAGGTCGGGGTGAACGCGCCAGGCACGGCGAACAGCAGCACCTTGCGGCCGTCGAACAGGGTGGGGGTGTCCACGTTCTCCACGCCCTCGCGGATCCGCTTGAGCACGACTTCAGGGATGCGGTCGCCGGTGGTGATGGTCATTGCGGTGTTCCTTGGAAGGCGGGAGGGAGCTGAACGCAGTCTAGCCGCACCGGCGCGCGCCGTGGCCGCGGCACCGTTGAAAGCGCCGCGCCCGTGCCCATCTTCCGCGCATGGCCGCCGCGCGGCCCGCATACAGGAGACCGACATGACCATCGTCCGCTACAACACCCTCAACAACCTTCCCTCGCGCAACCTGCAGGAGGAGTTCAAGCAGGTCTTCGAGCGCTTCCTCGGCGAGGCCACCGGTGACCAGTCCGACGTGGTGACCAGCCAGTGGGCGCCGCGCGTGGACATCAAGGAGGAGCCGCAGCGCTTCGTCATCTTCGCCGACATCCCGGGCGTGGACCCGAAGGACATCGAGGTGCAGATGGAAAAGGGCATGCTCACCCTGAAGGGCGAACGCGCCAGCGAGGCGCAGGACGAGGGCGAGCGCTACACCCGCCGCGAGCGCGCCTGGGGCAGCTTCTATCGCCGCTTCGCCCTGCCGGACAGCGCCGATGCCGACGGCATCACCGCCACCGGCCGCAATGGCGTGCTGCGCATCGACATCCCCAAGCGTCCGGAAACCACGCCGCGGCGCATCGAGGTGCAGTAATCCGCAAGCCCGGTCCGCGGCAGCGCGGGCCGGGCCCCGGCGGATCATGCGTCGTCGCACTGGTGCGGCGGCGCAGGCCTTAGAATTCCGGCCCGTGGCGTCCGCGCCGCGGGCCGTCGTGTTTCCAGCCCCGTGCGACGGCCGGGGCGGTCAGCAAGGGTAGTTGCATGGAGTTCAAGGATTACTACGCCATCCTCGGCGTCGAGCCGGGCGCCGGCGAAGCCGAGATCCGCTCGGCCTACCGCCGGCTGGCGCGCAAGTACCACCCGGACGTGAGCAAGGAGCCGGACGCGGAGGACAGGTTCAAGGCCGTGGGCGAGGCCTACGAGGCGCTGCGCGATCCGCAGAAGCGTGCCGCCTACGACCAGCTGCGCGCACGCGGTTACCGGCCCGGCCAGGAGTTCCACCCGCCGCCGGGTGGATTCGGTGGCGAGGGCTTCGACTTCGAGGAGGTGTTCGGCGACATGGGCGGGCGCCCGGGTGGCGCCGGCTTCAGCGACTTCTTCGAGAGCCTGTTCGCCCGCCAGCGTGGTGCGCGCGGGCCGGGTTCCGGTGTCGGCGGGCAGCCGCGCGGTGACACCCGGGCCAAGCTCGCGGTGCCGCTGGAGGCGGTGTACCGCGGCGACAGCGTGCGGATCACGCTCAACGGACGCCAGCTGGAGGTGAAGGTGCCCAGGGGCGTCCGCTCCGGGCAGGCGATCCGCCTTGCCGGGCAGGGCAACAATGGCGGCAACCTGCTGCTGGAGATCGAATACCAGCCGCATCCACAGTTCGAGGTGGACGGACGCAACATCCTTTACACCCTGCCGCTGCAGCCGTGGCAGGCCGCGCTGGGTACCACGCTCAGCGTGCCCACCCTGGGCGGCGCGGTGGAGCTGCGCATCCCGCCGGATTCGGACACCGGGCGCAAGCTGCGCCTGCGCGGCCGCGGCCTTCCCGGTGACCCGTCCGGCGACCAGATCGTCGAACTGGAAGTCCAGGCGCCGGCGCCGGTCAGCGAGGCCCAGCGCCAGGCCTATCGCGACCTGGCGCGTGCGTTTGGCGGCTAGTGCGGTCCCCGGCGCGTGTTCGCGCCGGGTCGTGTGGGACGTTGCGGAACAGGGCTGCCGGACAGCGGCCGCCCCGGGTGCTCAGGCCGGATCCTGCTGTGCGTCCGGCTGGGCCGTGCCGCGGGCGGCCTCGCGCTCGCCGAGCAGGCGGTTGATGACCTCGGACAGCTCGCCCTCGGAGAAGGGCTTGGTCAGGTAGGCGCGCGCGCC
>JAEWAG010000273.1 GCA_023391775.1 Pseudomonadota bacterium
CAGCCAGGCCAGGCCGACCAGCGCGGCCAGAAACACGCGCCCGGACGGCGGCGGGGACAGCCACCACGGGCCGGTGTGCAGCGGCAGCAGCGCGACCGCCGCGCCAAGCAGCGCGGCAAGACCGGCCAGCTGGCCGAGCACGGCGGCATGGCCCTTGTCCGGCGGCGTGCTCATGCAGCCAGGTGGCGTTGGAAAGCGGTGCTCATGGATTCGCGCGCCGCACCGGCTTCCCCGGTGACGAAGCGCGCGGCCAGGCCATGGGACTCGGCGAAGCGCAGGCCTTCGGCGGCGCCCATCACGGTCAGCGCCGTCGCCCAGGCATCGGCGTGCATGGCGTCGGCGGCGACCACGGTCACTGCCGCGGGCGCATGCCGTACCGGCGCACCGCTGCGCGGATCGAAGGTGTGCGAGTAGCGCACGCCGTCCTGCTCGAAGCGGTGCCAGCGGTCGCCCGAGGTGGCGACCGCCGCGTCATCCAGCGCCAGCACGCGCGGGGGCAGGTCTTCCAGCGCCGCCTCCAGGTCGGGCTCGGACTCCACCAGCACCTGCCAGGGACTGCCGTCGGGCTTGCGTCCGTAGGCGCGGATCTCGCCGCCGACCTCGACCAGGGCCGCGTTGACCCCGGCGGCGCGCAGCCGCGACGCCGCAAGGTCCGCGCCGTGGCCCTTGGCAATGGCCGACAGGTCCAGGGCCAGGCCGCCGGGCTGCAGCAGTTCGCGGCTCGCGCGGCGGTACTTCAGCCGTTGCCAGCCGGTGCACGCCCGCAAGGCGTCCCGTCGCGCCAGGTCCGGCACGCGCGGGGGCGAGGCCGACGCTCCGAAGCCCCACAGTTCCACCAGTGGCGCGACGGTCGGATCGAACGCACCACCGCTGGCCGCGGCGACTTCCAGTGCCGCCTCCAGCACGGTGGCGAAGCCCTCCGGCAGAACCTGCCAGCTGCCGGCGGGGGCGCGCCGGTAGCGGCTGATGTCCGAGGCCGGCTCCCAGGTGCTCATCTGCGCCACGACCTCGTCCAGTGCGCCCTGCACCTGCGCGTGAAGTGCGTGCAGGTCGGTGCCCGCGCGCACGGCCACCCGCGCGCTCCACCGCGTGCCCATGGTCTCGCCGCCGAGGGTCGCAAGACCTGCGGCCGGGTGGCTGGCGCTCATCGGGCAGGCCTTACTGCGGCAGCACTTCCAGGGTCGCGACGTAGCTGAGGCGACGGCTGCTGGCCTGGGGCACGCTGGTGCGGTCGTCCTCGGTGCCGGCTTCCAGCCAGTACATGCCGGCGGACGGCCAGGTCACCTTCAGCTCGCCGTTGGCGTCGGTGCTGGCCCTGATCTCGTCCTGCGCGTTGCGGTAGCGGGTCTCGCCGCGCACGATCTCGAATTCCAGCCCCGCCGCCGGCCTGCCGTCGACCAGCACCTTGAAGGTGGCGGTCTCGCCCTCGAACAGGTCGTTCGGGTGGGTGACCGGCACCAGCTCGATGCCTTCGCCGCGGGTCTCCAGCGCGGTGGTGTTCGGGCTGCCGTTGGTGACGAAGGTTTCGTTGCGGCCCACGCTCTGCGACACGCGCAGGTTCTTCGCGTCCTTGGGGACCTCGGTGGCGAAGGTCGCGGCGCTGCCGCGCCAGCGCTTCGGCTTGCCGTTCTCCTCCCAGCTGGCGAACAGGCCCCTGTTGACCACGGCTAGGCGGTAGGTGCCCTGCTGCGAGAGCTGCACGTCGAACACGCTGCGGTACTTGCCGGTAGCCGGGTTCTGCGGCTGCACCTGGCTGCCGTCGGGCGCGGTGATCACCAGGTTGTCCAGGCGGATCGGCACGTGGTTGAAGTAGAACAGGTCGTTGGACACGGCCGCGTCGACCGTGATCCACGGGTCGTTCCCGGCCAGCACGGTCTGCGACGGGCGCAGCCAGGCCTTGTGCGCGACGGCGCCGAACGGGGCGACCAGGGTGGCCAGGGCGGCGGCAAGGACGAGGGAACGCTTCATGGAACCTCCGGGAAGTGTCGCGGCGCACGGCGCCACGGAAGGAAAGGTCAGGGGCGGATGGCCAGGGAGACGGCGCCCAGCTCGCTGCTGCCCTGCGCCTTGCCGGCCTGCGGGGCCTTCGCCGGCCAGGCGAACGGGATCTTCAGCAGCTCGCGGCCGCCAACCTCGCGCGCGGCCTCGACCACCAGGGTGTACTGCCCGGCCGGCAGCTTCTTCAGCGCCGGGGCGGCGCCGTCGACCTTGATGGTGTGCCGGCCGACCGGGCGGGTCGGCCCGGTGACGCCGTCCACCGGCAGGTCCAGGTTGCGACCGGACTTGCGCCACCACTGGCGCAGGTCGGGCAGCCACTTGGTGCCGTGGCCCTCGGCCGTCTCCTTCATCTGGTACCAGACCGCCAGGTCGGCCACGGCCTTGCTGTCGGCGCCCTCGATCCACACCGCCACGTAGGGGCGGTGGTATTCGGCCACGTTGAGTTTGGGGATCTCGACCGAGATCTCCAGCTCGGTGGCGTAGGCCGGCAGGGTCAGCAGCCCGGTCACCGCGAACAGCAGCTTGGCGCGCATGGAGTGATACCTCGTCAATGGATGAAGATCAGGACCAGCAGCACCGGCACCACCAGGCCCAGGCCCACCAGCGGCCAGGTCATGCGCCGCTGGCGCGCGTGCAGGTGCAGCAGGAACAGCCCGGTGATGCAGAACACCAGGCAGGCGATGGCGAATACGTCGATGAACCAGCCCCAGGCCGGGCCGGCGTTGCGACCCTTGTGCAGGTCGTTGAGGAAGGAGACCACGCCACGGTCGGTGCGTTCGAACTCCAGCTCGCCGCTGGCGCGGTCGATGCTCAGCCAGGCGTCGGCGCCGGGCGAGGGCATGGACAGGTAGGCCTCGTCCTCCGACCACTCGGCCATGCGCCCGCCGGTGCTGACCGGCAGTTTCCCGGCCAGCCAGTCGGCGATCGCCGGCGGCAACGGTGCGTCGCCTTCCGCCGGTGCGGCCGCCAGTACCTCCAGCAGCGGCTCCGGCAGCTGCAGGATGCGGTTGTCCACCTGCGGCGAAGCCTCGATCCGAGCGGCGTGGTTGAGGGTGATGCCGGTCGCGGTGAACAGCAACATCCCGACCAGGCACACGGCCGAGCTGATCCAGTGCCACTGGTGCAGCGTGCGCAGCCAGAAACCGCGGCGGCGCTGGGCGGTGACGGGATCGTCGCGGTCGGGGGTTGCCGGCACGTGGGGTTGCGGGTTCTGGGAACAGGGAAGTATAGCGTTTGAGAAGCATTCTCAGCGCTGCCGGGCGCGGCCGCGGGTTGGCGGCCTGGCCCGTCAGAACTGGATGTTCAGGCTCACCCAGACGCTGCGGGCCTTGTCCTTGTTGTTGTAGTCGTCCAGGAACAGGACCTCGTCGCTGCCATCCAGATAGGTGCCATCGCCGTCCAGATCGCGGAACTCCGTGGCGTAGGTGGTGAAGTCGCGGTCCAGCAGGTTGTTGATCCGTGCGTTGAGGGTGACCGTGTCGTTGAAGCGGTACGCGCCGCCCAGGTGCAGGACGGTGTAGTCGCGGTAGTACAGCGGCTCGGCGGTGATCACGTGCACGCCGCGGTACCGCTTGGCGCGGGCCTCGGCGGTCAGGTACAGGCTCAGGCGGTCGCTGGCCAGCCAGTCGACGGTGGCGTTGGCCATGTGCCGGGCGCTGTCGCCCAGCGGCAGGCCGATCTCGGCGCCGCTGCGCTGCTCGCTGTCGGTCCAGGTGTAGTTGCCACGCAGGCCGACGGTTTCGGTCGCCTGCCAGCGCCCGGCCAGTTCCGCGCCCTGGATCACCACCTTGTCGATGTTCACCGTGCGGGTGCTGCTGGCGTAGCCCAGCTCCGCGTACTGGCCGCTATCCGAGCAGGCCTGCGCCAGCCCGGCACCGCACGGCTGCGAGGCGATCTTGTCGTCGAAGGTGTTGCGGAACACGGTGGCGTTGAAGCCGTGGCCGGCCGGATCCTGCCAGTACACCGCCATCTCCACGCTGGTGCTGGTCTCCGGCTGCAGGTCCGGGTTGCCGAACATCGGCGAGGTGCCCTGGCCGCCGAAGCCGACCACGCCGTCGTACAGCTGGGTGGTCTTGGGGGTCTTGAAGCCGGTGCTGGCGCCGCCCTTCAGGGTCCAGGCCTCGTCCAGTGCATAGACCGCGTACAGGCGCGGGCTGACCTGGTCGCCAAACACCTGGTGGTCGTCGTAGCGGATGCCACCGGTCAGCGACAGCGGCTGGGTCACCTTCCAGGTGTCCTCGACGAACAGCGAGTACATGTTGTGCTCCTGCACCCCACCGGGGCGCCCGGCTTCCATGCCGAACACGCCGTCGGTGAGCTCGCCGCGGACCACCTGCGCACCGACCACCGCCACGTGCTCGCCGGCGGCCTGGAAGGGCAGGTCCAGACGCGCGTCCAGGGTGTACTGCGCGCTTTCCAGGGTGCGCTGCGGGCGCGGCAGGTAGGACAGCAGGCGCTGGTAGTCCGCCTCCGGAAGGCTGGCCTGCAGGATCTCCAGCTTCCGCGCCTCGGACTGGTTGTTCCAGGCATTGGCGTTGCGGTAGCCGATCGCCGCGCCCGGGGCGCAGTAGCCGCTGGCGCCGATGCTGCCGCCCAGCGTGGTGCAGGCGCTGTTCCACAGCTGCTGCAGCTCGCGGCGCTCGCCCACGGTGAACGGCAGGGTGCGGCCCTCGTTGCGGGTGCTGACGTGCGACAGGGTCACCTGGCTGCTGCCGAAGGACCAGTCGCCCTGGTGACCGAGGGACCAGCTGTCGCGGGTGAATTCCTGGCTGGGCGCATAGCCGGCACGCGGCTCGATGCGGCCATTGTTGCCGATGCGCAGCATCGCGCCGAGGCTGTCCACCGTGCCGACCGGGTATTCCTCCACGCCGGCGTCGTTGGTGCGGATGGCGTTGTCGTACTCCTGGCGCGAGACGTCGTAGTCGAAGGTGACCGTCTGGGCATCACCGGGCATCCAGGTCAGGCTGATGCCGGCGGCCTTGTTGGTGTTGTCCACGGTCTTGCCGCCGCCGCCGAAGCCCAGCGCGCGGCTGTGGCTTTCGCCGGCCGGGTCGACCACGTCGCCGTAGACCGGGTTGGACGCTTCGCGGCGGTACCAGGCGCCACGCACCGCCAAGTCCAGGGTGCCGGGCACGATCGGGCCGGTGAGGTGGAAGTCGGCGGTGGTGTCGTCGCCGTAGGCGTCATCGGTCTCGATGGTGCGGCCGAAGGTCGCCGAGCCGGCCCAGGTGTCCAGGCTCTGGCGGGTGATGATGTTGACCACGCCGCCCATCGCGTCGGCGCCGTACAGCGTGGACATCGGCCCGCGGATCACCTCGATGCGTTCGATCGCATCCAGCGGCGGGATGTGGTTGAACTGGTTGCCGCCGAAGTTGTTGGGGTAGATGTCGCCATGGTTGTTCTGGCGGCGGCCGTTGACCAGGATCAGGGTGTAGTCCGAGCCCATGCCGCGCATCGAGATGGTGCCCTGGCCGGTCTTGTCGCGGGTCTCGCCGATGTCCACGCCTTCCAGGTCGCGGACCGCGTCCAGCAGGGTGATGTACGGGCGGCGCGCCAGGTCCTCGCGGGTGATCACGCTGATGCTGGCCGGGGCGTCGACGATCTTCTGCTCGAAGCCGGTGGCGGTGACCACCACCGTGTCCAGGGTGCCCGGCTCGCCGGCCGCTACTGGATCGGCCGCGGCCGGAAGCGCCAAGAAGGCGCCGCAGAGGGCGAGGGCGAGCGTGGTGCGGCGGGGCAGGTGGGTGGGCATGGGGTTTCCGGAATGTGTGTTGGCCTGCAGCGGGCACGGGGGCGCCACCTGC
>JAEWAG010000328.1 GCA_023391775.1 Pseudomonadota bacterium
AGAACAGGTCCGCTTCCTTGGATTCGGGCGAGGCGGCATCGAGGATGTACGGCTCGGCCGCGGACTTGTATTCGCCGACGCGGAACAGGTGCACGTCAACGCCCAGCTTTTCCTGCAGGCCCTGGCGGAAGTACTGGCGGTAGCGGCCCATGCCTTCCAGCAGCAGGCTGCCCATCGGGTCCAGGTAGACCTCGTCGGCCTGCGCCGCCAGCAGGTACTGGCCCTGGCCCAGGCCTTCGGAGAAGGCGATCACCTGCTTGCCGGCCGCACGCAGCCCGGCCAGCGCCGAAGCCACCTCGCGCAGGGAGGCGTAGCCGGACGGCTGCAGGCCATCCACGCGCAGCACCACGCGCTCGATGTTGCTGTCGTTGCGCGCGGCCTCGATCGTGCGCAGCAGGTCGCGCAGCTGCACCTCGCCCGCGTCCGGGGCGCCCATCGCCTTGGCCAGCGCGCGGCTGACCGGGTCGGTGGTGAACTGCTCGACCAGCCGGCCCTGCGGGGCCAGCACCAGGGTGGTGCGCTCCTGCAGCGGACGGGCGCCGCTGCTGCCACGGCCGACCGCGATCACGAAGCTCAGCAGGATCAGGAACAGCAGCCCGAAGAACAGCAGGTTGAAGATCAGCCTGCGGGTGAAGATCATCACGTCCCACAGCCCGACGAAGAAGGCGGCGACGGGGTTGCGGCGACGGGGCAGCGGTGGCGGATTCATCAAGGGCTCCAGCGGACGACGGCGGTCTTTCGGGTATTGCACGGCAGCATAGCCGGCCGGCAGGCGGGATTCATGCGCCTGAAGTCACCGTGCCGGAGGTCGTTCCCCGGCCTGGCGTGGCGACAGGTGCCGGCAGGTGGTGCAGGCTGCGCGACAGGCGCCAGCCCATCAGTACCGCCGCGGCGACCAGGCCCACGATCAGGCCGGTCCACATGCCCTGCGGGCCCAGGCCCAGCCCCAGGCCCAGCCATGCGCCCAGCGGCATGCCGATGCCCCAGTACGAGAGCATGGCCAGGAACATGGGCACGCGGGTGTCGCGCAGGCCGCGCAGGGCGCCGGCGGACATCACCTGGAGGCCGTCCGGGAACTGGAACGTGGCCGCGTACAGCAGTAGCGTCGAGGCGATGCCGGCCACGGCCATGTCGCGGGTGTAGATGCCGACGATGGCGTCATGGCCCAGCACCAGCACCAGCGCCGAGCAGGCCTGGGTCACCAGCACGATCACATAACCGGCGCGGGCGGCGCGGCGCACGCCGTACGGATCGCCCGCGCCCAGCGCGCGGCCCACGCGCACGGTGGTGGCCTCGGCCAGGCCCATCGGCACCATGAAGCACAGCGAAGACACGTTGATCGCGATCTGGTGCGCGGCCGCCGGCACCTCGCCCAGCCGCGCGATCAGCAGCGCGGTGACGATGAACAATCCGCCTTCCATCAGCACCGTCACGCCGATCGGCAGGCCGGTGGCGAGCAGGCCCCGGATCTCGGCCCGGCGCGGCAGGTCGAAGCGCTTGAACAGGCCCAGCGGCGCGAACCGGCGCGAGCGCGCCAGATAGCCGGCGAAGCACAGCGCCTGCAGCCACATCACCACCGCCGAGGCCGCACCCAGCCCGGCCGGGCCCATCTCCGGCAGCGGGCCGACGCCGAAGGTCAGCACGTAGCCCAGCGGCACCAGCACCGCCAGCCCGGAAAAGCCCAGGACCATGGTCGGCAGGGTCCAGTGCAGGCCCTCGCTGAGGTAGCGCATGCAGAAGAACAGGATCATCGCCGGCACGCCCCAGCGCACGGCGTGGGAGAAGGCGATGGCACCGGGCACGATCTCCGGGGCGATGCCGAAATCGGCCAGGGCCAGCGGCGCCAGGCTGAGGAAGGCGAACATCAGCACGCCCAGCCCGGCCGCCAGCCACAGCGCCTGGCGGAACAGCGGCCCGATCCGGTCGCGGTGGCCGCTGCCGTCGAGCTGGGAGATCGAGGCGGTCAGCGCGATCAGGGTGCCGATGGGCACCAGCATCGGCAGCCAAAGCAGGGCCGTACCGACCGTCACCGAGGCCAGGGTCTGGGTGCCGTGGCGTCCGGCGATGACGTTGTCGACGAAGCCGATCAGTCCGGTGGACACATGTCCCAGCACCAGTGGCAGGGCGAGGGTGACCGTGGCGAGCAGCTCCTGGCCGAAGCGGCGCTCCGGCGGGGAAGAAGAGGACATGGGAATGCGCAGGGAAGCTGCGGCCGTGCCGGAGGCACTGGCACCGGGCTCCGCGGGGTGGCTATGTTACCCGCCCGTCCGGCCCCGATGGTGCCGGTATCGGCCCGGCTGCTCGAACTGGCCTACCTGCGCAGCGGATGGCTGTACCTGGAGCATCGGGTGCTGGCGCTGTCCAGCCATGCCTTCCTGCGCCGGCCCGGCTCCGGCCGATGATGCTGGCGCTGCTTGGCCGCTGGAGCGGCAGCTGCCTGCCAGGCCCGCGGGCAGCTTGGACCTGGCAGCGCCGGCCCTCGGGCGTGGATGCCCGCCTACCTGCTGCGGATGCAGAAGCGGTGTATGCCCGGGACTGCCTGCGACCCTGCTGCGTTTCATCGCGGTCGGCGCGGTGTACCCGGCTTTGATGGCGCTGTCCGTGGCCGCCGTGTCCGTGCCGGGCGTGGCGTGGCGCTCGCCGGCGGCTCAGCGCAGGGCGACCTGTTCCAGCCAGGCGGCCCGACGCGACGCGGGCAGGGCCAGCATTTCCTGGCGCAGCTCGATGCGACCGGCCGGTGACTGCCGGCGCAGGACTTCGGCCAGCCGGTCGCGCTGCCCGGAGTCCATCGCGCGCAGTGCCGCCAACAGCGGCGCGCGCTCCTCTTCGGGCACGTAGCCGACCCACGGCTGCAGCCTGGGCCAGTCGCGCCCGAGCTCCGGCCCGAACAGCCAGCCACGGCGTTCCATGCGATCCAGCGCGGCAAAGCGGCGGCGCAGCGTGTCCTGCTCGGCAGCCGGCAGCGCGCCGAAGCGGCCGGCAGCCTCGCGCAGCACTGCCTGCTCGGCAGGGCCCAGACCGGCCCAGGCGACAGTCGCCGCAGTGCCGGCCACCTCGTCGGTATCCGTCGCCGCTGCCGCCTCGCTGCCCGCTTCGCGTTCGATACGCGACCCGGGGGCACCGGCGGCGTACCAGGACAGCAGGGCCAGCTGCGCGACCACCGGATCGGCCGGAGGCTCGTCGAGCACCGGCGGCCGGGGCTCGGCGGCGGCTGCCGGTGGCTCGGCATCGGGCAGCGGCTCGACCAGGATCGGCCCACGGTCGCGCACGCGCAGGTCGTCCACGGCAACGATTTCGTCCTCGCCCAGGGAAGGCACGGTCGAAGCGGCCGGCTTCAGCCACCACCACAGGCCGCCGGCGACCAGCGCGGCGGCCAGCAGGGCCAGCCACAGTCCGATCC
>JAEWAG010000426.1 GCA_023391775.1 Pseudomonadota bacterium
GCGCTCCACAGCACGCAGTAGTCGCGCGCCAGGCCGCATACGTGGACCTCGCGGATGCCGCGCTCGCGCAGCCAGCCGGCCAGCCCGGTAACCGGGCGGGTGCCGGCGGGACCGTGGTTCTCCTGGAAAGCGCTGTAGGAGTCGACCTGCGGCGAGGTGCCCTTGCGCAACACCAGGTCCACGCTGTTCCAGTCCACGCGACGATCCAGTGCCGCACCGGGCGTGCCCTGCACGCAGTGGTCCGGCCACAGGGTCTGCGGCTGCCCATGCAGCTGGATCGATTCGAACGGCTGCCGCCCCGGATGCGCGCTGGCGAAGGAGGCGTGTCCCGGGGGATGCCAGTCCTGGGTGGCGACCACGGTGCGGTAGGCGCCGGAACGCAGCAGCGCGTTGATGCCCGGGACGATGGCGTCGCCCTCGTGGCAGGGCAGGGCGCCGCCGGGCATGAAGTCCGGCTGCAGGTCGATGACGATCAGGGCGGTATCGGGCGGATGCATCCGGACTCCGGGAGCGACCGGCCGCAGCGGGCGGCCGGGGCTTCCATGATGCCGCGGATGCCCCGGGCGGGGCATCCCGTGCCGCGGCTCAGGCGATCGAGGCGCGATAGATCGACTCGATCGATGCGTCCAGCGCCTGGTTGAACGCCTCGTCGCTCTGCCGGGCCGACAGGCCTTCGGTCAGGGCGCGGCTGAAGCTGGCGATGACACCCGGGTTGCGGGCCAGGCGGGCATTGGCGTCGTCGCGGCTGTAGCCGCCGGACAGGGCTACGACCTTGAGCACCGACGGGTGCTTCACCAGCGGCTCGAAGTAGCCGTCCACGCTGGGCAGGGTGAGCTTGAGCATCACCGGCGTGGCCGGATCGATCGTGTCCAGGCGTTCGAGCAGGCCGCGCCGCAGTTCCACCTCGATCGCCTCCTTGTCGGCCGCCTTGATGTCCACCTCCGGCTCGATGAGCGGCACCAGCCCGGCGGCCAGCACCTGGCGCGCCAGTTCGAACTGCTGGTCCAGCACCGCGGCGATGCCGACCGCGTTGTTGGCCTTGATCACCGAGCGCTCCTTGGTGCCGAACACGCCCTTGGCCTTGGCCCGCGCCAGCAGCGCGTCCAGGCCCGGGATCGGCTTGAGCATCTGCACGCCGCCTTCCTCCTCCTCCAGGCCCTTGTCGATCTTCAGGAACGGTACGACCTGCTTGCGCTCCCACAGGAAGCTGGCCGCGTCCTGGCCGCCGAAGCTGTCATCCAGGGTGCGCTCGAACAGGATCGCGCCAAGCACGCGGCGGCCATCGAAGGCCGGGCTGGCGACGATGCGTTCGCGCATGCGGTGGACCAGCGCGAACATCTCCGCCTCGTTCGAATACGCCGACTCGTCGACGCCATAAAGCTTCAGTGCCTTGGGCGTGCTGCCGCCACTCTGGTCCAGTGCGGCGATGAAACCCTGGCCAGAGGCGATGCGGTCACGCTGTTCCCTGTTGATGGTCACGACTGCTCCTGCGAAGGAAGAAGGTGGAGGCGATGGTAGCCCCGCGCGCGTCGGCGGAACGTGCCGCCTGGGCGAGACAACGCTGTCACCGTGCGGCCGGCGTATGGATGTATGGGCGGTGTCGTGCAACATGTCCGCTCCCCCGCCTGTGTGACGCCGATGTCCGCCGCCGTTCCCCTTGATGCCGACCCCGACGGCCACGCCGCTTCCGCGCTGGCCGCTTTTGTCGCCGCTGACCGCCGGCTGTTCGTACTGACCGGAGCGGGGATCAGCACCGGCTCGGGCATTCCCGACTACCGCGATGCCGAGGGCCAGTGGAAACGCACCCCGCCGATCACCCTGCAGGCCTTCACCGGGCAGGACGCGACGCGTCGGCGCTACTGGGCCCGCAGCCTGGCCGGATGGGCGCCGTTCGCCGCGGCCCGTCCCAATGCCGCGCACCACGCGTTGGCGGTGCTGGAGCAGGCCGGGCGGATCGGCCTGCTGCTGACCCAGAACGTGGACGGTCTGCACCGGCGCGCCGGCAGCGAAGGGGTGGTCGACCTGCACGGCTGCCTGGACCAGGTCGTGTGCCTGGGCTGTGGCGTATGCCAGCCAAGGGCCGGCTTCCAGCAGCGGCTGCTGCAGCTCAATCCGGGCTGGGACCGGCACCTGGCCACGGTCGCGCCGGATGGCGATGCCGACCTGGAGGGCGTGGACTTCTCCGCTTTCCAGGTGCCCGACTGCGAGGCCTGCGGCGGCATGCTCAAGCCGGACGTGGTGTTCTTCGGCGAGAGCGTGCCGCGGGCGCGGGTGGAGGTCGCCACCGCGGCCCTGCACGGCAGCGACGCGATGCTGGTGGTGGGTTCCTCGCTGATGGTGTGGTCCGGGTACCGCTTTGCGCGGATGGCGGCCGAGGCCGGAATTCCGCTGGCCATCCTCAACCGCGGCCGTACCCGTGCCGACGAACTGGCCACGCTCAAGGTCGAGGGTGACTGCACCCGGGTGCTGCCGGTGCTGGCCGGTATGGCCGGCGCCGCACAGTCCGGCCGCGACGCAGCGATCCAGCCGCGGCCTTGAACCTGGCGCGCGGCGGCGCTGCAATGCACGACCCATTCTGCGTGCCGTTCCCATGAGCCAGCTGTTCTCGCCCCTGCACCTGGGGCCCCTGCAACTGCCCAACCGCATCGTCATTGCACCCATGTGCCAGTACTCGGCACACGACGGCTGCGTCAGCGACTGGCACCACATCCATCTGGGCAACCTGGCCCTGTCCGGCGCCGGCCTGCTGATCGTGGAGGCCACCGCGGTGCAGGCCAACGGCCGCATCAGCCATGCCGACCTGGGCCTGTGGAACGCGGACCAGGAAGCCGCGCTGGCGGCACTGGTGGCCTCGCTGCGGCGCTGGGCGCCGATTCCGCTGGGCATCCAGCTGGCCCATGCCGGGCGCAAGGCTTCCACCGCGCGCCCGTGGGAAGGTGGCGCCCAGGTGCCGGCCAGCGAACCGCATGGCTGGACCACCGTGTCGGCCTCGGCGCTGCCGTATGCCGACGGCGAGGCGGCGCCGCAGGAGCTGGACGAAGCCGGCATCGACGCCCTGGTCGAGGACTTCGCCGTCGCGGCCCGCCGCGCCGTCCGTGCCGGCATGGACCTGGTCGAGATCCACGCTGCGCATGGCTACCTGCTGCACCAGTTCCTGTCGCCGCTGTCCAACCGGCGCACGGACCAGTACGGCGGCAGCCTGGAGAACCGCATGCGACTGCCGCTGCGGGTGTTCGACGCGGTGCGCGCGGTGCTGCCGGAGCAGGTGGCGCTGGGCGTGCGCATCTCCGCCACCGACTGGGTGGCCGGCGGCTGGGACCTGGAGCAGAGCATCGCCCTGGCGCGCGAGCTTGATGCGCGTGGCTGCCACTTCATCCACGTGTCCAGCGGCGGCCTGGACCCGCGCCAGCAGATCGAGGTCGGTCCCGGCTACCAGGTCCCGTTCGCCTCGGCGATCCGCGGGCAGGTGCGCATGCCGGTGATCGCGGTGGGCCTGATCACCCGCCCGCGCCAGGCCGAGGCGGTGCTGGCCGATGGCCACGCCGACGCGGTGGCGCTGGCCCGCGGCATCCTCTACGACCCGCGCTGGCCGTGGC
>JAEWAG010000017.1 GCA_023391775.1 Pseudomonadota bacterium
AAAGACCCACATGCCGAGCAATGCGGCCGGCACGCGCGGTTCCCGACCGGGGTGGTCGAAGGCGGCGACGCCGTTCATGCGGGCGACCTCCACGGGGCGTTCGGATCGTAGTCGTAGGCGCGGCGCGGGGGGGTGGGCTCGCGCTCGAAGTTGTGCGGCGGTGGCGGCGAGGGGGTGGTCCACTCGAGTCCGCGCGCATCGAACGGATTCGGGCCGGCAGGGCGCCCCGCCACCAGCGACCAGCCAAGGTAGAGGAAGGGCAGCAGGTAGCCCGCCGCCAGGGTTGCCGCGCCGGCGGACGAGAGGAGGTTGAGGAGGTGGAACTCGGGCGGATACTCGTGGTAGCGCCGGGGCATGCCCTGCACGCCGAGCAGGTACTGGGGGAAGAAGGTGAGGTTGAAGCCCAGGAAGATCAGCACCGCCGCGATCCGGGCCCAGACATCGGCATAGAGGCGGCCGGTGACCTTGGGCCACCAGAAGTGCAGCGCGGCGAAGTACGCCATCACCGAGCCGCCGACCATGATGTAGTGGAAGTGCGAGACCACGAAGTACGTGTCCGTAAGGTGTACGTCCAGCGCCAGGGCGGCCAGGAACAGCCCGGTCAGGCCGCCGATTGTGAACAGGGCGACGAAGCCCAGCGCGTACAGCATTGGCGCCTCGAATCGGATCGCGCCGCGGTACAGGGTGGCGGTCCAGTTGAACACCTTGATGGCCGACGGGATGGCCACCAGGAAGGACAGCAGCGAGAACACCATGCTCGCCGCCGGCGACTGGCCGCTGACGAACATGTGGTGGCCCCAGACCAGGAAGCCGATCGAGGCGATGCCGAGGATGGCATAGGCCATGAACCGGTAGCCGAAGATGCGCTGGCGCGCGAAGCAGGGAATGACCTCGCTCGCCACGCCCATGGCAGGCAGGATCATGATGTAGACGGCCGGATGCGAGTAGAACCAGAACAGGTGCTGGAACAGCAGCGGATCGCCGCCGTGTGCCGGATCGAACACGCCGATCTGCCATAGCCGCTCCGCCACCACGAGCAGCGTCGTCATGGCCAGCACCGGCGTGGCGAGCACGAGGATCAGGCTGGTGGCGTAGATCGCCCAGACGAAGAGCGGCAACTGGAACCAACCGAGGCCGGGCACGCGCAGCGTGTGCACGGTCACGATGAAATTCAGCGCCGTGAGAATCGACGAGACGCCGGCGATGAACACGCCGGCGAGCGCCACCGCCACCCAGCTGTTGGAGAACATGGTCGAGTAGGGCGTGTAGAAGGTCCAGCCGGTGTCCACGCCGCCGACGGCCAGCGCCACCACGACGATGGCGCCCCCGGCCAGGTAGCAATACCAACTGGCCAGGTTCAGCCGCGGGAAGGCGAGGTCGCGCGCGCCGATCATCAGCGGCACCAGGAAGTTGCCCATCACCGACGGAATGGACGGGATCAGGAACAACCACACCATGATCACGCCGTGGGCCGTGAACAGCCGGTTGTAGGCGTCGTGCGAGACCAGGTCGGCGGCGGGCGTGGCCAGCTCCAGCCGGATCGCCGTGGCAGCCGCACCGCCGATGAAGAAGAACGAGGTGATGGCGATCGCGTACAGGATCGCAATCCGCTTGTGGTCGGTGGCCAGCAGCCATGAGCGCAGCGTCGCCTCCGCCGACAGGTAGCTCATGGTGGCGACCCCGAGCGGATGTAGGCGATCAGCGCCTGCAGGTCCTCCTCGCTCACCTGGCCGGCGAACGAAGGCATCACCGGCGAGAACCCGGCCACCAGGTCCCTGCTTGGCAGCAGGATGGAGTCGCGCACGTAGTTCTCGTCGGCGACGACCGTGCGGCCATCGGCAAGATGCACGTCGCGGCCTAGCAGGCCCCGCAGCGAGGGCGCGGCCACCGGGGAGCCGGGACTGTGGCAGCCGCTGCAGCCGAGCTGCCGAAAGCGCGCGAAGCCGTACTGCACCAGGCCCGGCTCGGCGTCGCCGTCCGCCAGCCAGCGCGCATATTCGGCGGGCGTCACGACCACCACGCGGCCGACCATCTGGGAGTGCTCGGATCCGCAGTATTCGGCGCAGAACAGGTGGAACTCGCCCAGCTGCGTGGCGGTGAACCAGAGCGAGATGTAGCGGCCGGGCAGCACGTCCTGCTTGATGCGGAACGCCGGTACGTAGAAGCTGTGGATGGCATCCTGCGCGACCATCACCAGCCGCACCGGTTGACCCAGCGGCACGTGCAGCTCGTTGATCTCGCGGCGGCCCGCGGCATGCTGCAGCTTCCACATCCACTGCTTGGCGACCACGTATACCGGCAGTGCGTCGCGCGGCGGCTCGTACAGCAGCAGGAAGTCATGCGCGGCCCAGGCATAGATCGCGATGAACAGCAGCAGCGGCAGCAAGGTCCAGGCGAGCTCGATGCCGAAACGACGTCCCACGATGCCGCGGCTGACGCCGGCTCCGTGGCGGTAGCGCACGGCCAGGAACGCGATGGTCGCGAACACCCCGAGCGCGACCAGCGCGGTGAGGACGAGCATCGTGGTGAACAGCAGGTCGACGCGATCGGAGAGCGAGGACGCGCCTGGCGGCAGCAGCCGGAAGCTCGACGCGAGGCCGTCGTTCACGATCGCGTCCCCGGCCTCTGGTGCGCACGCGGGGGGGCGCGCCGCCGCCAGCACCATGCGGCGAGCCCGACCAGGACCAGCGCCGAGACCGCCCGCACCGCTTCCATGACGGGGCGGTCGAGACGGCCCATGATCGGATCGAAGCGACCGCAAGCCACTGCCAGTCGTGCCGTGACGCTTCCCAGCCGGTCGCCGGCGGCATCGGCCAGGCCGACCCGCAACTCGCCGGGATCCACGGCGATGCCGTTGAAGTAGCGCGAGATCCTGCCCCCCGGCGAGAGCAGGACGACCGTAGCCGGGTGCGTCCAGGCGCCGGAATCCGGCGTCGGACCTGTCGCTTGCATGCCGGTCGCTCGGAGGAGGCGCAAGCGGACGTCTGGGTCCAGCGTGAGCAGGTGCAAGTCGACCGGAGCGACCGCGCCGCCTTCCAGCGAAGCGGCGTAGGCGAGATCGAGCGCTCGCCTGGCGCGGGCGTCGGCGGCCGTCTCCGACGGGTCGATGCCGATGCCCACGATGCGCCACTGGCTCCTCGACGCGCCACTGCCCGCCAGCGCCTCGAGGAGTCCCCGCATGACCAGCCCACACAGCCGCGGGCAGCGGTAGTAGCCCGGGACCAGCAGCACGGGACGATGGCCGTCCACGAAGTCCGCCAGGCGCCGCGACACACCGTCTTCGTCGCGCACGGCGACCTCCAGCGGCACCTGCTCGCCGAGGCGCTGTGCCAGTTGCGCGGCCGGCGGCTCCGGTAGCGCCAGCGGCTGCGACGCCGGTGGCGCGGCAGCCGCCGCGCCGCAGGCGAACCAGAGGGCCGATGCCAGCCGCCTCATCGTGCATCCTGCTTCGACCGCCCGGCCACGAGGAGGTCGATGGCATCGCCAATCGGGATATGGGCGATGCCCTGGCCGCGATCCACCCAACCGGCCGAGTCGAGCCGGGCCCGCTCGCCCTGGCGCTCGCGCCGCAGCGCGTCCTGCGGCGCGCTCCACAGGCCCGGGGCCTGCAACTGCACGACCTGCGCCGGCGGCACCGGCGCGCCCCCGGCAGGGATGCGAGCCCAGTGGAGCAGTCCGATCACGCCGCCAGCGATCGCGCCGACCGTGAGGGCGATGGCCGATGCCGCCAGCAGCACGGGGCGAACGGCAATGTCATGCATGGCGCAGGTCCTTGGCATGATCCCTCGCCTGCTTCTCGGCCGGGTCCACGCGGTGCGGGCCGATGCCGGCGAGCAGCAGCAGCGCGAGCCCAGCGACGGCGAGCGGCGTGATCCACCAGGCGTTCAAGTCGTGGGCGTCGACCGAGGGCAGCACCGTCCAGGCGGCATCCAGGGCGGCGCTGGCCAGCAGCAGGGCGGCCACCGGCCGCAACCGCGCCGGATGGTCCTTGACGGCACGCAGCAGCAGCACCAGGAAGGGCACGGCCAATTGCAGCAGCACCAGCGCCACCCCGATCCATTGCCAGCCGGTCTGCAGCCGCGGGAGGTACCAGGCGATCTCGCGCGGCAGGTCTTCCGCCCAGATCACCAGGAACTGCATGAACGCCAGGTAGCCCCAGGTCATGCACCACATCAGCAGCAGGTTCCCCAGGTCGCGCGAAACCGGGACCTTGGCCGCGGCCGGCCAGGGTGGGCCGAGGGACGTCCATGCCGCTACCGCGGCGGCGCCCGACAGGGCCTGGGTGGCCATCAGCACCAGCCCGAAGGCGGAGCTCCTCCATCCCGGCAGCAGCGACATCAGCAGGTCCACGCCGGCAAGCGTGGTGGCGAGCGCGTACACGATCAGCGAGCCGGCCGCGCGGCCGCCGGAGCGCAGCGAACCCGGCCGGGTCGCCCACCACCAGGCAAGCGCGTAGACCGCCAGCCGCAGCGTGAACCATCCCGGCGTCAGCCAGGCGACGGCGAACGCCGGACGGTCGAGATCGCGGGCCCATTCGCCGGCGGGCTGGCCCGCCCACGGGTAGAGCAGTCCCGCACCGCTCGCGACCACCGGCAGGCCAAGCAGCAGCCAGGGCAGGCGTGGCGCCAGCAAGGAGGCCAGCGCGCGCACGGGGCCACCCCAGGCGCCGCCGGTGAGCACATGCATCCAGGCGTTGACGAACACGCCGAGCACCAGTCCCAGCGCCCACCACCAGGCGGCCAGCCCGGCGGCGAGGGTGGTGCGGGGCGAGACCGCGGCGCCGGCTGCGGCGGCAGCCAGGAGCAAGGCCCCGGCGAGCTGGGCGCGCCTCATCGACCGCCTCCGGCCAGCACCTTGTCGCGCAGCGCCGGCGGCAGATCGGCTGCCGGAACCGACTGGCTCAGCTGCAGTGCCCGCAGGTAGGCGACGATCGCCCACCGGTCCTGCGCATCGACTCGATCCGCGTAGGCGTACATGACGCCGTGCCCGTGGGTGATGACGTCGAACAGGTAGCGGTCCGGGACATCGCGCAGGCGTGGCTGGTGGTAGCTCGGCGGCCGGGGGAAGCCGTGCCGCGCCACCGGCCCCTGGCCGTCGCCCAGCGCGCCGTGGCAGGGCGCGCAGTAGATCGCATAGCGCTCCTGCCCGCGCAACAGCAGGGTCCGGCTGACCTCCGGGGTTGCCTCTGCCTCCCCGGCGGCTCGCCACTGCTCCGGCAGGTCGCGACCTCGCCGCGCACTGCTGGTGGCGGCGAGATCGCCGGCGGCGGCGACAACCGTGCCGGAAGGCGGGGCACGCCCGGCACGGCCGTCCGGCCACAGGCGGCTGCCCGCGCCCGGCTCGTAGCGCGGCTGGCGATACATGTCCTGCATCTGCCGCTCGCAGCCGACCAGCCCCATCGCGACCGACAGGAGCAGGCCGAGGGCCCACGGGCGCGCTGCGGCGGCGGCCGTCATGCCTGCGCCTGCCTCATGCCTGCGCCTCCCTCACGCCGGCACCTCCAGGCAGCGCATCGGCGCCAGGCCTTCCAGCAGCGCGCGCGCCCGCCGCGGCTCGAAGGCGGGATCGTCGGCGCGCAGGCACAGGTAGAAGCGGTTGCGCGTGGCGAGATCGAATTCGGCCACCGCGAACAGCGGATGGCGCAGCCGCGGTAAGCCATTGGCTGCGAACATGGAGATGACGGCGGCGAAGGCGCCGCCCAGCACCGCCAGCTCGAACGCGACCGGCACGAACATCGGCCAGCTGTGCAGCGGGCGCCCGCCGATGTTCACCGGGTAGTCGATGACCGCCGTGTACCACTGCAGGAGGTAGCCGGCGATCCCGCCCACCAGGGCGCCGAGGAACGTCCACAACGGTACCCGGTCGGGCGTGGACCCCAGCGCCTCGGCCAGGCCCTCGACCGGGAACGGCGAGTACGCCTCCGCGCGCAGGAAGCCCGCCGCGCGCACCTGCCTGGCGGCCGAGACGAGCTCATCTGCCGTGGCGAACTCCGCCAGCAGGCCCCAGTTGCCGTTCATGCCCGCTCTCCGTGGACGCTGTCGCGCGCCATGAGGCGCATCTCCGAGATCGAAATCACCGGCAGCAGGCGCAGGAAGACCAGGAACAGCCATGCGAAGGTGCACATCGAACCGAGCAGGAACACCCAGTCCCAGACGGTCGGCACGAACAGGCCCCACGACGAGGGCAGGAAGTCCCGGTGCAGGCTCTGCACGACGATGGTGACCCGTTCCATCCACATGCCGGCGT
>JAEWAG010000025.1 GCA_023391775.1 Pseudomonadota bacterium
GCCGGAGCCGCAGGCGCGCGTGGTCGCCAGCCGCAACGGCGAGCAGCCGGTGCCCGAGGCGCAACCGCGCGAGCAGTCGCAAACCCTGCCCCCGGTCAGCGCGGCCCGGGCCGCCCGCGACGCGGAGATGGCGCGGCTGGCCGCCGAGGTCTACCTGCGCTCGGAGCTGTACGCGCGCCGCCCGACCCGCAAGTTCGTTTCCGCCAGCACCCGCGAGTACGCCTACGCCGGCTACCTGCGCGAGTGGGTGGACCGGGTCGAGCGCATCGGCAACCTCAACTACCCGGACGAGGCCCGGCGTCGGCGCCTGGGTGGGCAGGTGGTGATCAGCGTGGGCGTGCGCCGCGACGGCACCGTGGAAAGCACCCGCATCCTGCGCTCCAGCGGCACCCCGCTGCTGGACGAGGCCACCGAGCGCATCGTGCGCCTGGCCGAACCGTTCCCGCCGCTGCCTGAAAGCAGCGACGGCGTGGACGTGCTGCACGTCACCCGCACCTGGGTGTACGTGCCCGGCGGCAGCCTGCGCACCGAATAGCCGGCCCTGGAAACAGCGACGCCGGCACATGGCCGGCGTCGTGCGTGGCGGCGTTGCGGCCAGCGCTCAGTCGCCCGGCCACTGGCCCAGTGCCGCCTGGCCGTTGGCCCGGGCGCGCTCGTAGACCGTCTCCTGGGCCTTGCGCACGTTGCCGGCCAGGTCCCGCGCCCAGACCTGCAGCGCCGCCTGCTGCAGCGCGCGGCCGTAGGAGAAGCTCAGCGTCCACGGATGCGGACCCAGGCGGTTCATCGCGTCCAGGTGCGCGGTGGCGGCCTGGTCGGACTGGCCGCCGGACAGGAACACGATGCCCGGCAGGATCGCCGGCACGGTGGTCTTCAGGCACATCAGGGTCGACTCGGCCACCTCCTGCACGTCGGCCTGCTCTTCGCAGGCATTGCCCGGGACGACCATCGAAGCCTTGAGGATGGTGCCTTCCAGCAGCACGTTCTGGTCGTACAGGGCACCGAACAGGGAGCGCAGCACCGCCTCGGTGACCTCGTAGCAGGTCTCGATGTCGTGCTCGCCGTCCATCAGGACCTCCGGCTCGACCACCGGCACCAGCCCCTGTTCCTGGCACAGGGCCGCATAGCGGGCCAGCGCGTGGGCGTTGACGTCGATGCAGGTGCCGGTGGGGATGTCGTCGCCGATGGTGATCACCGCCCGCCACTTGGCGAAGCGCGCACCCAGTGCGTAGTACTCCTGCAGGCGCTGGCGCAACCCGTCCAGGCCTTCGGTCACCAGCTCGCCGGGGTAGCCGGCCAGAGCGACGGTGCCGCGGTCGACCTTGATCCCCGGGATGATGCCCTGCGCGGCCATGTACTGCGGGAAAGGCACGCCCGCGGTGCTGGACTGGCGCAGGGTCTCCTCGAACAGGATCGCGCCGGAGACGTGTTCGGACAGCTTCGGGGTGGACAGCAGCAGCTGGCGCCAGGCGCGGCGGTTGTCCTCCGAGTTGTCGATGCCCACCGCGGCAAACCGCTTGCCGATGGTCCCGGTGGACTCGTCGATGGCGAGGATGCCCTTGCCGGGGGCGACCAGCGCCTGGGCGGTCTCGGCCAGCTGTTCGATGCTCATTGCGCGGTTCCTGGGGGGGACTTGGAGGGCGGCGAGTATAGCGGCGGCCCGGTCGCGGCCCCGTGTGCCGCCGCGGCGCTTTTCCGGGCCCCGGATGCGGAAGGGCGCCGCGAGGCGCCCTTCCCTTCGTGCCCGGCGGTCCGGTCGCTTACAGCTCGCCCAGTCCGCTGGCGCGGCCATCGGCGCCGACTTCCAGCAGGCGCAGGGTGTTGGGCGCGCCATGGGTTTCCATGTGCTCGCCGGAGGTGAACACCACGCGGTCGCCCGGAGCCAGCATGCCGGCGTCGACCAGCACGCCGATCGCTCCACGCGCCGCCTGGCGCGGGGTCAGGCCGCGGCTGTCGAAGTTGATCGGGAACACGTCGCGCATCAGCGCCATGCGGCGACGGGCGCCGTCGTGGCGGGTGATGGCGTAGATCGGCGCCTTGGCGCGGAAACGCGACAGGAAGCGCGGGGTGCCACCGGACTCGGTCATGGCCACGATCGCGCGCACGCCGATGTGCTCGGACAGGAACATGGTGGCCATGGCGATGGCCTGGTCGGCGCGCTCCAGCCCGCGCTGGGCCTTGCCGAAGTCGATCTGGGCCTGGAACTGGCGCTCGGCCCCCAGGCAGATGCGGGCCATGGCCTCCACCGCCTTGACCGGATACGCGCCGGCGGCGGTCTCCGCCGACAGCATCACCGCGTCGGTACCGTCGATCACCGCGTTGGCCACGTCCAGCACCTCGGCGCGGGTCGGGATCGGGCTTTCGACCATCGACTGCAGCATCTGGGTGGCGGTGATGACCACGCGGTTGCGGGCCAGCGACTCACGGATGATGCGCTTCTGCAGGCCGGGCAGCTCCGCGTCGCCGATCTCCACGCCCAGGTCGCCGCGGGCGACCATGACCACGTCGGAGGCGTCGATGATCTCGGCCAGGTTCTCGATCGCCTCGGTGCGCTCGATCTTGGACACCAGGGCCGCATCGCAGCCATGCTCGCGGGCGATGCGGCGGGCCTCGTTCATGTCCTCGGCGTTGCGGCAGAAGGACACGGCGATGAAGTCCACGCCGATCTTGGCGACGATACCGATCAGCTCCTTGTCGCGCTCGGTCAGCGCGCCCAGGGACAGGCCCCCGCCCTGCTTGTTCAGGCCCTTGCGGTCGGACAGCACGCCGTCGTTGAGCACGGTGCAGATGATGCGCACGCCTTCGACCTGCTCGACCTTCAGCTGCATCAGGCCGTCGTCCAGCAGCAGCACGTCGCCGGCTTCCACGTCGTTGGGCAGGCCCAGGTAGCTGACGCCGACCTGGCTGGCGTCGCCGGCCGGGGCGTTGGCATCGGCCACCAGGTCGAAACGGTCGCCAACCTTCAGGTTGACCTTGCCCTGAGCAAAACGCTCGATGCGGATCTTCGGACCCGGCAGGTCGGCCAGGATGCCGACCTCCGCGCCGACCTTCTGCGCGGCGATGCGGACCTCGGCAGCACGCTTGGCCTGGCCGGAAGGGTCGCCGTGGGAGAAGTTGAGGCGGACCACGTTGACGCCGGCGCGGAACAGCGCCTCCAGCACGCCCGGCGGGTCGGTTGCCGGTCCGAGGGTGGCAAGGATCTTGGTGCGGCGCAGGCGATCGGTCATGTTGGCGAGGGCTCCCTTAAGACCGGGGAAATTAACACAAAGGGCCAATGCAACGGCAGCGCTGTCAGTGAACGCAACTGCCCGCCGGGCAAGGATTTCTTGCCAATCAGCCACATACGCGTGCGAATGGCAGCGGCTCCGCTGGTACCGCTACCATGAACACCGTCGCATAATCGCGGCAGACCCGCCACGGCGTGGCCCTCACGGACACCCCACGGCGGATACGATGCCCGCTCCGCTTCCCAGGAAACGACATGACCAGCACCGACACCTCCTCCCCTTCCCGCCTGCAGCAGCTGCGCGAACTGTCCGTGGTCGTGGCCGACACCGGCGACTATGACGCCATTGCCCGCCTGCGCCCGGTCGACTGCACCACCAATCCGACCTTGGTGAAGAAGGCGCTGGACCTGCCCGTGTACGCCGAGCTGATCGAGCGCGAGCTGGCCTGGGCCCGCAGCCAGGGCCAGACCGGCCGCGCGGTGGTGGACGAGGTCGCCGACCGCCTGACCGTGGGCGTGGGCACCATGCTCAGCGCCCTGGTCCCGGGCCGCGTATCCACCGAGGTCGATGCCGACCTGGCGCACGACACCGCCGCCACCGTGGCCAAGGCCCGTAAGTTCATGGCCATGTACGCCGAGCGCGGCGTGCCGGCCGAGAAGATCCTGATCAAGGTCGCCGCGACCTGGGAAGGCGTGGAAGCCGCGCGCCAGCTGCAGGCCGAGGGCATCGACTGCAACCTGACCCTGATCTTCAACCAGAGCCAGGCCGTCGCCTGCGCCGAGGCCGGCGCGTTCCTGATCTCGCCGTTCGTGGGCCGCATCCTGGACTGGTACAAGGCCCGCGGCCAGGTGCCGGCGACCATCGACGAGGACCCGGGCGTGCGCTTCGTGCGCGGCGTGTATGACGAGTTCAAGAAGCGCGGCGCGGCCACCGTGGTGATGGGCGCCTCGTTCCGCTCGGTGGACCAGGTGCTGGCCCTGGCCGGCTGCGACCGCCTGACCATCTCCCCGGACCTGCTGGAGCAGCTGGACGCCTCCACCGGCACGGTGGAGCGCAAACTGGCCCCGGTGCCGCGCGAGGAGCGCACCCTCGCCCCGGTGACCGCCGAGAGCTTCGCCGCCGACCTGGCCGCCGACGCGATGGCCAGCGAGAAGCTGGCCGAGGGTATCGCCGCCTTCGCCAAGGACCTGGACGCCCTGCGCAACGACATCGCCGCGCGCCTGGGCGCCTGAGCCTGGCGGCGGCCCTGCCGCCTTCCGGAATGAGAAAGGCCGTCCCTGGGCGGCCTTTTTCTTTGCACGCCCCGTAGCCCGGACAAGCGGAGCGCATCCGGGGTCACGCCAGGGTGAGCCTGCCGGCCCGGATGCTGCCTGCGGCCTTATCCGGGCTACGCCGACTCCTACAACCGAAGGCTCGACCTCCACGCGCCGGAGGCCGTCGTCCCAAGGGGGCATGGCGCAAGCAGGCCATGGATGGCCTGCGTTCGCGCGTCGGAGCCATGCACGGCGGAGCCGCGCGATGCGCCGTGCCTCCTTGCGGCGGCGGCCCCGTCCGAAGCCAGCCATACAGCCGCTGCTGCTGCTTCGTTCGATGTAGATCGGGAGCCGGGAGCGGCACGTTGCCTCCCCCGGATGCGGCCTGCGGCCTTGTCCGGGCTACGCGACCACGAAAACCGAAGCGGCAAGCTTCACGCGCCAGAGGACGTCGTCCCACGGGGCATGGCGCAAGCAGGCCATGGATGGCCTGCGTTCGCGCGTTGGGGCCATGCACGGCGCAGCCGCGCGATGCGCCGTGCCCCCTCGGGACGGCGGCCCCGTCCGAAGCCGGCTATATCGCAGTTCCTTTTGCCTTGCCCGATGCGCCCGCCCCCTCAGATCGGGCAGGACACCCCGGTCCCGCCCAGTCCGCAGTAGCCGCGCGGGTTCTTGGACAGGTACTGCTGGTGCACGTCCTCGGCGTAGTAGAACGGCGGCGCCGGGTACAGCAGCTCAGTGGTGATCGGCGGATAGCCGGCTCCCGCCAGCGAAGCCTGGTAGGCCTCGAGGCTGGCCTGCGCGGCCGCATGCTGGGCGGCGGTGTGGCAGTAGATCGCCGAGCGGTACTGGGTGCCGACGTCGTTGCCCTGGCGCATGCCCTGCGTGGGGTCGTGGCTTTCCCAGAAGACCTTCAACAAGGTGGCGAAATCCACCTGCGCCGGGTCGTAGACCACCCGCACCGCCTCGGTGTGCCCCGTGCGGCCGGAGCAGACCTCCTCATAGGTCGGGTTTGGCGTGCCGCCGCCGGCGTAACCGACCGCCGTGGTGAACACCCCGGGCACCTGCCAGAACTTGCGTTCGGCGCCCCAGAAACAGCCCAGGCCGAAATCCGCCACCTCCATGCCCGGGAACTCCCCGCGCAGCGGCCGGCCATGGACGTGGTGCACGTTGTGCAGCGGCAGCGGCGTGTCGCGGCCCGGCAACAGGTCTTCCGCGCGCGGCATGCGCTGCTTGTACGCACCGATGCCGAGCAGGGTTTGCAGGTCCATGGGAGGCTCCTTCAGGCCGGCAGCAGGCCGGGGTCGGCTTCCGGGATGGGGTCCGCCGGGTCGTCGCGCAAGCCGGCGGCGTGCAGCGCGGCCTCGGCCTGCGGCAGCGAGGAATCGGGCACGCAGACCCGCAGCATGCCGAACATCGGCAGCTCGCCGGCCCCGCCCAGCAGGCTCTCGCCGAACACGAAGGCCGGGATGCCCGCGTCCTCCAGGACGTGGCGGGCCAGATGGGCGTCGATCAGGTTGTCGGCGCGGTAGGCGACCTGCATGGGGACTTCCGGGACGGGGTCGGGCCGAGCATACGCCCGCTCCGTGCGGACGCCCTGAACGGCGGCGCCCGGCGCGGCCCGCCGGTGGCGGCGCTCGGCTAAACTTCCGGTTTGCCTTCGCAGCCCCCGCCCGCAATGTCCGAAGCCAACGTTCCCGCCGCCGACGCCCTTCCCGAGAAGCGCGACTTCATCCGCCAGATCGTTCGCGAGGACCTGGCCAGCGGCAAGCACGCCGCGATCCGGACCCGCTTTCCGCCGGAGCCCAACGGCTACCTGCACATCGGCCATGCCAAGGCGATCTGCCTGGACTTCGGCATCGCCGCCGAGTTCGGCGGCCGCTGCAACCTGCGCTTCGACGACACCAACCCGGCCCGCGAGGACCCCGAGTTCGTGCGCGCCATCCAGGACGACGTGCGCTGGCTGGGCTTCGAGTGGGCCAGCCTGCGCCACGCCTCGGACTACTTCGGCGTGTACTACCTGGCCGGGGAGAAGCTGATCCGCGACGGCAAGGCCTACGTCTGCGACCTGTCGGCCGAGGAGGTTCGCGCCTACCGCGGCACCCTGACCGAGCCGGGCCGCGAGTCGCCGTACCGCAACCGCAGCGTCGAGGAGAACCTGGACCTGTTCCGGCGCATGCGTGCCGGCGAGTTCCCGGACGGCAGCCGCACCCTGCGCGCCAAGATCGACATGACCAGCGGCAACATCAACCTGCGTGACCCGGCGCTGTTCCGGATCAAGCACGTCGAGCACCAGAACACCGGCACCGAGTGGCCGATCTACCCGATGTACGACATCGCCCACGCGCTGGGCGACGCGATCGAGGGCATCACCCACTCGCTGTGCACGCTGGAGTTCGAGGACCACCGCCCGCTGTACGACTGGTGCGTGGACAACGTGGACCTGGCCGGCAACCCGGAGCTGCTGGAGCCGCTCAAGGCCCGCGGCCTGCCGGTCGAGGCGGCCAAGCCGCGCCAGATCGAGTTCTCGCGCTTGAACATCAGCTACACCGTGATGAGCAAGCGCAAGCTCACCCAGCTGGTCGAGGAAGGCCTGGTCGACGGCTGGGACGACCCGCGCATGTACACCCTGCAGGGCCTGCGCCGCCGCGGCTACACCCCGGCCTCGCTGCGCCTCCTGGTGGACCGGGTCGGCATCTCCAAGCAGAACTCGGTGATCGACTTCTCGGTGCTGGAAGGCTGCCTGCGTGAGGACCTGGATGCGACCGCGCCACGGCGCATGGCGGTGGTCGAGCCGCTGAAATTGGTGCTCACCAACCTGCCCGAGGGCCATACCGAATCGCTGGTGTTCCCGAACCACCCGAAGGACGAGTCGCTGGGCCAGCGCGAAGTGCCGTTCTCGCGCGAGTTGTGGATCGAGCGCGAGGACTTCGCCGAGGTCCCGCCCAAGGGCTGGAAGCGCCTGGTGCCCGGCGGCGAAGCGCGCCTGCGCGGCGCCGGCATCGTGCGCATCGACGAGGTCATCAAGGACGAAGCCGGCAACATCACCGAGCTGCGCGGCTGGCTGGATCCGGAATCGCGTCCGGGCATGGAAGGGGCCAACCGCAAGGTCAAGGGCACCATCCACTGGGTCAGCGCGCAGCACGCGGTGGCCGCCGAGATCCGCCTGTACGACCGCCTGTTCCTGGTCGAGAAGCCGGATGACGAGTCCGACGGCAAGACCTACCGCGACCACCTCAACCCGGAATCGCGGCGCGTGGTGCGCGGCTGGGTCGAGCCGGCGGCGGCACAGGCCACGCCGGAGCAGTCATTCCAGTTCGAGCGCACCGGCTACTTCGTTGCCGACCGTTACGATCATCGTGCCGACGCGCCGGTGTTCAACCGCAGCGTGACCCTGCGCGACACCTGGGCTGGCTGAGCACCAGGACCTGACCAACGTGGCCGGCGCGACCGTCCGGCAGCAGTCGATGCCTCCTGCTTCCCATCGGGCCACGCATCCCGGCCTTGCCCGGGGCGTGGCCAGCGGCGCGGCCGCCGGTGCGCTGTGGGGCCTGGTCTTCCTGGCGCCGCAGCTGCTGCCCGATTTCGGAGCCCTGCAGCAGTCGGTGGCGCGCTATCTCGCCTACGGCCTGCTCGCGCTGCTGCTGCTCACGCCGCGCTGGCGCCGTGCCACCGCGCCGCTGGGCGCGGCCGAATGGCGCGCGCTGGTGGTGCTGAGCCTGCTCGGCAACCTGCTCTACTTCGTGCTCCTGGTCAGTGCCATCCATGGCGCCGGCGGGGCCGCAGCGGCACTGATCGTCGGCCTGGTGCCGGTGGTGGTC
>JAEWAG010000166.1 GCA_023391775.1 Pseudomonadota bacterium
GTCCACTCCACACCGTCGGCGAACAGGAACGACAGCCCGACCGCCGGCAGGGCTGCCAGCAGCACGGGGGTCAGCGCGCAGTGCACGGCGCACATCAGCGAGCCCGTGGCGCCGAGGCGGTCCAGCAGATGGCGGTGCGAATGCGGCATGGGGGGCATTTGGGGGGCGACGAATTGGAAGATACATTATAACATTCGTCACCCCACGTCATCCCCGGATCCACCGCATGACCGAAACAGCGCGTTCCCACCTTCCGTCCTCCACCCCCGCCCCGCTGGCCCTCGCGGTCGCCCTGGCCCTGGGCTGGGCGCCGGCCGCCTCGGCCCACGAGGATCCGACCGAGCTGCCGGCGGTGCAGGTCACCGCATCCCCGCTGTCCGGGGATGCCGAGAGCCTGGCGCGCCCGGTGGAGGTGCTGCAGGGCGAGGCGCTGGACGATGTGCGTGGTGCCACGCTGGGCGAGACCGTGGCGCGCCTGCCCGGCGTCCAGACCAGCTACTTCGGCCCCGGGGTCGGCCGGCCGATCCTGCGCGGGCTGGATGGGCCGCGCGTGCAGGTGCTTGCCAGCGGCTTGGGCAGCCAGGACGCCTCCACCGTCAGCGCCGACCACGCCGCCAGCGTCGAGCCGTTCCTGGCTGACCAGATCGAGGTGTTGAAGGGCCCGGCCACCCTGCTGTTCGGCAGCGGCGCCATCGGCGGCGCGGTCAACGTGGTCGACGGCCGCATCGCCCGCGAGGTGCCGGACCGGCCGCTGTCCGGGCGCGCCGAGCTGCGCGGCAACACGGTCAACAACGAGCGCACCGGCATGTTCCGCCTGGACGGTGTCAGCGGCGACAACCTGGTGCTGCACGTGGACGGCCTGGTGCGTGACACCGGCGACTACCGCATCCCGGGCGCCGCCCACGCGCCCCATGGGCATGACCATGATGACGACGGGCACGACGAAGGCCATGACCGGCACGGGCGCCTGGGCAACAGCGCGATGCAGACCCGCGCCGGTGGCATGGGCCTGACCTGGTTCGGCACGCGCGTCCATGCAGGCATCGCCGCCAGCACCTATCGCAGCGAGTACGGGATTCCCGCCGGCGCGCACGTGCATCCGGACCAGGACCACGGACATGGCGACGACCACGACCACGACAACCACGACCATGGTCATGACGATGGCCATGGACACGGCCACGGTGATGACGATGGCGACCACGGCGACGTGCGCATCGACCTGCGCCAGGACCGGGTGGAACTGAAGGCCGGCCTGTTCGATCCGGCGCCGCTCCTGGAGCGGATCGATTTCCACGGCGCCTGGAGCGACTACGAACACCTTGAACTGGAAGGCGGCGTCGCCGGCACCCGCTTCACCAGCCAGGGGTACGACGCGCGGCTGCAGGCGGTGCAGGAGGAGCTGGCCGGCTGGCGCGGCGCCTTCGGCCTGCAGTCGGGCCGGGTGGACTTCGGCGCTGCCGGCGCGGAAGCCTTCGTTCCGGCCACGCGCACCCGCAGCACCGGCCTGTTCGTGCTGCAGGAGAAGGAAGCCGGAACGCTGAAGATGGAGTTCGGCGCGCGCCATGACCGGGTCGAGCTCGAGCCCGAAGGCGGCCACCCGCAGCGCCGCTTCGGTGCCACCAGCCTGTCGGCGGCGGCGATCTGGAAGCTGGACCCGGCCCTGGACCTGCGCTTCGGCCTGGACCGCTCCGAGCGCGCGCCCACCCAGGAGGAGCTGTATGCCGGCGGCCTGCACGTGGCCACCGGCACGCTGGAGATCGGCGACGCCCGCCTGGACACCGAGAGCGCGGTGCGCGGCGAGCTGGGCCTGCATGCCCATCGGGGCCGCTTCGACCTGGAGCTGTCGGTCTACCGCAGCCGCTTCGACGACTTCATCCACCTGGCCGACACCGGCGTGTCCGAACATGGGGTGCCCGTGCGCCTGTGGACGCAGGCCGCGGCCACCTTCACCGGCGCGGAGGCCGAGGCGGTGCTGCACCTGGCCGAGAACCACACCGGCCGCTGGGACCTGCGCCTGTTCGCCGACCGCGTGCGCGCGGAACTGGACGGCAGCGGAACCCGCACCGCGGCCTTTGAGGTGCCGCATGGCGACCACGCCCATGCCTACGCGGTGGAGCTGGACAACAGCGGGCCGCTGCCGCGCATCGCGCCCTCGCGCTTCGGCGCCAGCCTGGCTTGGGACCTCGGTGGCTGGCGCGCCTCGCTGGGCGCGGTGCGTTACCAGGCCCAGGACCGGGTGGCGCGCAACGAGGCGCCGAGCCCGGGCTACACCCTGGTCGACGCGCACCTGTCCTATGCGTGGGAGCAGGCGGCCGGTACCCGCTGGGAGCTGTTCCTGGATGGCACCAACCTCGGCAACAGCGAGGCACGCCCGCACACCTCGCTGCTGCGGGAGTACGCGCCGCTGCCCGGCCGCGGCGTGGCCTTCGGCATCCGCGGCTGGTTTTGAAAGCCGGCATCCGGCAGTGGCATTGTCACCGCCGGGCCCGGATCCGGCGCAGGTGCAGCCGGCCCTGGCTCAGCCGTCCGCGCCGGCCTCGGCACAGCGCGCGCACAGCCCGTGGACCTCGAGCGTCTGCGCCTGCGGCTGGAAACCCAGCGCGCGGGCGCGGGCGTCCAGCTGCGTCACCACTTCCCGGTCCTCCAGCTCCACCGCGCTGTGGCAGCGATTGCAGATCAGGAACGGCACCGAGTGCTGGGCGCTGTTGGGGTGGTGGCAGGCGACGAAGGCGTTGACCGACTCCAGCTTGTGCACGAAGCCGTTGGCCATGAGGAAATCCAGCGCGCGGTACACCGTCGGCGGCGCGTCGGCACCGGCGCCCTTGGTCTCGCGCACCCGCTCCAGCAGGTCGTAGGCCTTCATCGGCCGACCGGCGTCGGCGATCAGCCGCAGCACGTTGGCGCGGATCGGGGTCAGGCGCAGGCCACGCTCGGTGCAGGCCCGCTCCACCGCCCGCACGAACGCATCGGCGCTGTGGACGTGGTGGTGGGGATCGGTGCAGGCGTGCGGCATGGCGGCTCCGTGGTCAGCCCTTTGCAACCTTGGTGATGGCGGCATCGATGCGCTTCAAGGCCTGCTCGCGCCCGGCCAGGTACACCGTCCAGGAAATGTCCGGGCTGACCTGGGTGCCGGTAACGGCCACGCGCATCGGCTGGGCGACCTTGCCCATGCCCAGTTCCAGGGCTGCGGCGGTGTCGTGCAGGGCCTGGCCCACGCCTTCGACCGTCCACTCCGGCAGCGCAGCGAGCAGTTCGCGGGCCTTGGCCAGCGGCGCATCGGCGCCGGCCTTCAGGTGCTTGTCCACCGCGGCCTCGTCGTAGGTCTCCAGCGGCGTGTACCAGACCACCGCCTTCTCGGCCATTTCCTTCAGGGTCTGCACGCGCTCGCGCAGGGCCACGACCACTTCCTCGGGCTTGGGACCGCTGGCCAGGTCCAGGCCCAGCTTTTCCAGCTGGTAGACCAGCTGCGGCGCGACTTCGGCCGGATCGGTGGTCTTGAGGAAGTGCTGGTTGACCCAGCCGAGCTTGGCCATGTCCAGGCGCGCGGCCTTGGAATTGCAGTTGCGCACGTCGAACAGTCCGATCAGCTCGGCGCGGCTGAAGATCTCCTGGTCGCCGTGCGACCAGCCCAGCCGCGCCAGGTAGCTCAGCAGCGCGTCGGGCAGGTAGCCGAGGTCCTTGTACTGCATGACGTCCGCCGCGCCGGTGCGCTTGGACAGCTTGGCGCCGGCCTCGTCCAGGATCATCGGCATGTGGCCGAACTTCGGCACCGGGGCGCCGATGGCCTCGTAGAGGTTGATCTGGCGCGGGGTGTTGTTGATGTGGTCGTCGCCGCGGATCACCTCGGTGATGCCCATGTCCCAGTCGTCCACGACCACGGCGAAGTTGTAGGTCGGGTAACCGTCCGGACGGAAGATCACCATGTCGTCGAGCTCGCTGTTGGCGATCTCGATGCGGCCCTTGATCAGGTCGTCGAAGGCGACCACGCCATCAAGCGGGTTCTTGAAGCGGATGACGCGGTTCGGGTCGTCGCGGTACGGCAGGCCCAGTTCGCGTGCGGCGCCGTTGTAGCGCGGCTTTTCCTGCTTCGCCATGGCGGCCTCGCGCATCGCGTCCAGCTCCTCGCGGGTCTCGTAGGCGTAGTACGCCTTGCCCTCGGCGATCAGCTTCTCGGCCACCTCGCGGTAACGCTCCACGCGCTGGGTCTGATAGACCGGGCCCTCGTCGTAGTCCAGGCCCAGCCAGTCCATCGCCTCGAGGATGGCGTCGATCGCCGCCTGGGTGCTGCGCTCGCGGTCGGTATCCTCGATCCGCAGGACGAACTCCCCACCGCGGTGGCGGGCCTCCAGCCAGCAGTACAGCGCGGTGCGGGCACCACCGATGTGCAGGTAGCCGGTGGGACTGGGGGCGAAGCGGGTGCGGCAGGTCATGGGGAGGGACGCAGGAAGAGAATGGCCGCATTTTAACCCGCGCGGCAAAGCGCATGACCCGCATCCACCCGGGGTCGGCAATGGCCGGGTTCCGGCTCCGACCGCGGGGCCCGGCACGTCCGGCCCCCGGCAGCACTAGGAATCGGCAGCGACCACGACGCGGTTGCGTCCGCCGCGCTTGGCCTCGTACAGCGCCTCGTCGGCCCGCTTGAACAGCGCCTCGAAGCCTTCCTCCGGCCGCTGCAGGGCCACGCCCACGCTGACCGTCACCGGTGCCGGCACGCCGGACCCGAAGGCGTGGCTTTCGACCGCCCTGCGCAGGTCGTCGGCCAGCGCCGCCGCATGATCCGCGCGCACGCCGGGCAGCAGCACGACGAACTCCTCGCCCCCCCAGCGCACCAGCCAGTCGCCGGGGCGCAGCTGGCGCCGCAGCAGTGCGGCCAGGTCATGCAGCACGCGGTCGCCGACGGCGTGTCCGCAGCTGTCGTTGACCCGTTTGAAGTGGTCGATGTCCAGCACCAGCAGGGCCAACGCGTGGCCCGGCGCCGGCGTGGCGCCGGCCAGCAGCCGCGACCAGCCCTGCTCGAGGCCGTGGCGGTTCAAGGCCAGGGTCAGCGGGTCGGTGGTGGCACGGGTGCGATAGCGCTCGGCCTCGTTCTGCAGCAGGCGGCGCTCGATGCGATAGGTGCGCAGCTGCAACAGCGAGTACAGCACGATGCCCACCAGCCAAACGCTGAGGATGCCGAGGTACCAGGTCTCGCGAGACAGCCCGGGGCGCACGAAGGTGATTTCCTGGACCTCCAGGTCGTGCACGCCCTCGGTCATCGGATAGGAGAAATCCAGGCCCACGGTGACGACGTTGCCCAGTTCCGCCCGGGCCAGCTCGCGCGGCAGCTTGTACTGCAACCGCCACCACTCGGCGACGGTGAATTCCTCAACGCTCAGCGACACCGGCGCGCGCAGGTCCTGGGTGGCGAGGAACACCGAGTTGTACTTGGTGCTGTTGGTGTCGCCCAGGGTGGAGTAGCGCGGGTCGAAGTGGCGCGCGAACAGCCGCAGCTTGGGCACGTCGCCCTTGTAGACGACCCTGACCTCCACGTGCGTGTAGGTGGACAGGTCCAGCCCATCGCCGGGGCTGGACCCGACGAAGTAGTTGACCGCGCAGTAGTACTGGGGCTCGTCGCTGCCCGGCGGGTAGTGGCAGCGCAGGCGGCGCTTGCCCGCGTCCAGCCACTCGCCGGCCTCGGCGCGGCCCGGCACCGGCGTGGAGGACAGGACGATCGCGTCGGCCGGTATCCGGGTCACGTCGAAACGCACCGGCGGGATGAGGTCGTACCCGGCGATGGCACCGATGGTCAACGCCACGCCTGCCAACAGGGTCAGGGCGACTCGCTTGCGTTGCCCGGACTGGGACGCCGGATTGGGAGGGACGTCGGCAGCGGCCGCGGTCATGTGCGCTTCCATCGCTGTTGGCGGACGCTGTACGTCCGCCGCAGTTGGCCAGACGTTAGCATGCCGCCCGGGCCGGCACCGGGGGTGCCGCGGTCCGATGGCCACTGGCGTGACTGCCGACACACTGCGTCGGCCGGACCGGCGGCATGACGGCCTACAATCGGCGCATGAGCACCCTGTTCGTTTCCGACCTGCACCTGGACCCGGTCCGTCCGGAGATCACCGCACTGTTCCTGCGCTTCCTGCGCGAGGAGGCGGCCGGGGCCGATGCGCTGTACATCCTGGGCGATCTGTTCGAGGCCTGGGTCGGCGACGACGACCCCTCCGAGGCCGGGGCCGAGGTCGCCGCCGGGCTGCGCGCGCTGGCCGGCGCCGGGGTGCCGCTGTACTTCATGCACGGCAACCGCGACTTCCTGATCGGGGCCGACTACGCCCGTCGCGCCGGCATGCGCATCCTGCCGGACCCGGCGGTGGTGTCGCTGTACGGACAGCCCGTGCTGCTGATGCATGGCGACCTGCTGTGCAGCGACGACACCGCCTACCAGGCGTTCCGCGCCCAGACCCGTGACCCGCAGTGGCAGCAGCGCTTCCTCGCTCAGCCGCTGGAAGCCCGCCTCGCGTTCGCCGCGCAGGCGCGCCAGGCCAGCATGGCGCGGCAGCGGGAGATGCTGCAGGGCGACCGCGGCACCTTCGAGACGGTGACCGACGTGACCCCGGCCACGGTCGAGGCCACCCTCGCCCGCTTCGGCGTGGACACCCTGATCCACGGCCACACCCACCGTCCTGCGATCCACACGCTGGACGTGGGCACGCGCAGCTGCCGCCGCATCGTGCTGGGCGACTGGTACGAGCAGGGCTCGGTCCTGCGGGTCGATGCCGACGGCCTGCATCTGGAGACGCTGGCGGCCTGAGCCGCCGGCCGCCACTCAGCGCCCGGCCTGGGACGCCTCGACGCAGCGCAGCGACTCCAGCTCGTCCTCGTCGAAGCCAGCCATCAGCCGAGCCTCGATGTTGAACGGCCCATGCAGGTAGCCGCCGGCGTATTCGTGCAGCAGCTCGCGGAAACGCGCGCGCGGCTCGACCCCGGCGCGCTCGCAGTACCAGCGGTACCAGCGGGAACCGGCGGCCACGTGGGCGACCTCCTCGCGCAGGATGGTCTCCAGGATCTCCACCGTGGCGGTGTCGCCCAGATCCCGCAGCCGCGTGATCATGCCCGGGGTCACGTCCAGGCCGCGGGCTTCCAGCACCCGCGGCACCAGGGCCATGCGCGCCAGGCCGTCGTGCGCGGTCTTCTCGCACATTTCCCATAGCCCGTTGTGCGCATCGAAGTCGCCGTAGTCGCGGCCCATCTGCCGGAGGCGGTCACGCAGCAGGATGAAGTGCCGCGCCTCGTCGTCGGCCACCTGCACCCAGTCCCGGTAGAACTGCTCCGGCAGCCCGCGGAAGCGGTACACCGCATCCCAGCCCAGGTCGATGGCATTGAGCTCGATGTGGGCGATCGCGTGCAGGAACGCCGCCCGCCCCTCTTCGCTGCCAAGGCCACGCCGCGGCAGATGGCGCGGGTGCACCAGATGCGGGCGCGGCGGGCGGCCGGGCATGCGGATCGGCTCCGGCGGCGGCGCCGAGTCCGGCAGGACGATGTCGCCGCGGGCAAAGGCCGCAGCGTATTCGTGGGTCAGCGCGACCTTGCGGGCCGGATCGGCCTCGTCCAGGCAGGCGCGCGCGGCCTGGTACAGGTCCATGCCCAGCCTCCGCGTCAGGCGCGGCGGCGGTGCTTAGCCTCGTCCGAACGCAGCTGCTGCAGGCGCTCGAAATAGCCCGGCTCGATCCCGGTGACGTAGTTGCCGTCGAAGCAGGACGAATCGAAACGCTGCAGCTGCGGGTTGCCCTCGCGCACCGCCGCTTCCAGGTCCTCGAGGTCCTGGTAGATCAGCCAGTCGCAGCCCAGCAGCTTCTCGATCTCCTCCACGCTGCGGTTGTGCGCGATGAGCTCGTCCGGCGAGGGCATGTCGATGCCGTAGATGTTGGGATGGCGCACCGGCGGCGCGGCGCTGGCCAGGTACACCTTGCGCGCGCCGGCGTCGCGCGCCATCTGCACGATCTGCTGGCTGGTGGTGCCACGCACGATCGAATCGTCGACCAGCAGCACCACGCGGTTGCGGAACTCCAGGTGGATCGGGTTGAGCTTGCGCCGCACCGATTTCACCCGCTCGCCCTGCCCCGGCATGATGAAGGTGCGTCCGACGTAGCGGTTCTTGATGAAGCCCTCGCGGTACTTCACGCCGAGCACGTTGGAGATCTCCAGCGCCGCGTCGCGCGAGGTGTCCGGGATCGGGATGATGGTGTCGATGTCGTGGTCCGGACGCAGGCGCAGGATCTTCTCGCCCAGCTTCTGGCCCATGCGCATGCGCGCCTTGTGCACCGAGACGTTGTCGATCATCGAGTCCGGGCGCGCGAAGTACACGTACTCGAAGATGCACGGCGCCTGCACGGTGGCCTCGACGCAGCGCTGCGACAGCACCTCGCCGCGCGGGGTGATGACCAGCTCCTCGCCGGGCTCCACGTCGCGCACGCGGGCAAAGCCCAGGATGTCCAGCACCGCCGATTCGGAGGCCACGATGTACTCGGCGCCGCCGTCCTCCTCGCGCTTGCCCAGCACCAGCGGACGGATGCCGTGCGGATCACGGAACGCGACCAGTCCCAGGCCCAGCACTACGCTGACCACCGCGTAGCCACCCTTGACCCGACGATGCACGCCGGCCACCGCGCGGAGGGCCGCGTCGGGGGTGAGCTCGCGCTGGGTGTCCAGCTCGTGGGCGAACACGTTCAGCAGCACTTCGCTGTCCGAGTCGGTGTTGATGTTGCGGCGGTCCTGGGCGAACACCTGCTCGCGCAGCGACTCGGTGTTGATCAGGTTGCCGTTGTGCGCCAGGGCCAGGCCATAGGGCGAATTGACGTAGAACGGCTGCGCCTCGTCCATGCCCTCGGAGCCGGCGGTCGGGTAGCGGCAATGGGCGATGCCCACCCGCCCCTGCAGCACGCTCATGGCCTTGGCGTTGAACACGTCGCGTACCAGGCCGTTGTCCTTGTGCACGCGCAGGCGCGTGCCGTCGGCAGTAGCGATACCCGCCGCGTCCTGGCCGCGGTGCTGGAGGACGGTGAGGGCGTCATACAACTGGCCCGCGACGTTCTCGTTGCCGACGATTCCGACGATGCCGCACATGGTGAAGATCTCCGACGGTCTACTGACCGGGGTTGGGACGGGAAGAAGACGGGGACTGCTCGGCGGACGGCGGCGGTGCCGCGTCCACGGGAACGGGCAGTGACCCGGTAAGGCTTTCGACGACGGCGCCGGCCTGGTGGAGGAGGCCATTATCGCCGCCGGCCCGGCCATTGCCAAAGTCCAGTTCATTGGCGGCCCAGCCCGGCAGCCAGTGCGCCAGCCACTGCGCGCCGGGCACCAGCACCGGCAGCGCGCGCGACTGCGACCAGGCCGGTTCCTGCGGCAGCGAGCTGAAGGCCATCAGCAGCACCAGCACGCAGGCCACCAGCACGCCGCGCAGCACGCCGACGGCCAGGCCAAGCATCCGGTCAAGCCCGGACAGGCCGACCGATTGCAGCAACTTGCGCATCATCCAGCCGACCAGCGACACGGCCACCAGCACGCCGAAGAACGCCAGCGCATAGCCGGCCAGCAGCCCGGTCGCGCCGGGCTGGCCGTCGCTGCTGAGCAGGAAGGCGATGTGCCCGCCATAGCGGAACGCGCACCAGGTCGCGGCCAGCCAGGCGACCAGGGACGCGACCACCCCGACGAAGCCACGCATCAGGCCAAGCAGCGCCGAGGCGGCAATGACCAGCAGCAGGATCAGGTCGATCGCGTTCATTGCGTCTGCAGCCGCGGCGCCGGTGCGCCCGCGCGGATCACGGGTGCGATACCACCATGCCGCCGCCGTGTGCGGCCAGGCGCCCGGCCAGCTGCTCGGCCTCGGCACGCGAGGCCACCGGCCCGACCCGCACCCGGCTCAGCGTGCCCTTGTCGGTGCGTACCGGCTGCACGATGGCGCTGAAGCCGGCCGTGCGCAGGCGGTCACGCAGGGCAATGGCGTCGGCCTCCTTGGAGAAGGCGCCCATCTGCACCGCGAAGCC
>JAEWAG010000185.1 GCA_023391775.1 Pseudomonadota bacterium
CCTTGCGCGCGGTCTGGCGCACGGGTGCGGCGGTGGCCGCGCGGACCGGCGCCTGCACCGGCGCACTGGCCGCCTTCCAGGCGGAATACCGCCACCGCCTCGACCAGCTGGGCCGCCTGCTCCTCCATCGCCCGGGCCGCAGCGGAAGCTTCCTCCACCAGCGCCGCGTTCTGCTGGGTGGTCTCGTCCATCTGCACCACGGTCTGGCTGACCTGTTCGATGCCGGCGGTCTGCTCCTGCGAGGCGGCGGAAATCTCGGCCATGATGTCGGTCACCCGCTGCACGCTGCTGACGATCTCGCCCATGGTGGTGCCGGCCCTGCGCACCAGCACCGAGCCGTCGGCGACCTTGCCCACCGAGTCGTCGATCAGCTGCTTGATCTCCTTGGCCGCGCCGGCCGAGCGCTGCGCGAGGGTGCGCACCTCGGAGGCGACCACGGCGAAGCCGCGGCCCTGCTCGCCGGCGCGCGCAGCTTCCACGGCGGCGTTGAGTGCCAGGATGTTGGTCTGGAAGGCGATGCCGTCGATCACCGAGATGATGTCTGCGATCCGCCGCGAAGACTCCTGGATCGCGTCCATCGTCTGGACCACCTGGCCGACCACCTCGCCGCCTTCGGAAGCCACCGATGCGGCGCCGATCGCCAGCTGGTTGGCCTGGCGCGCATGCTCGGCGTTCTGGCGCACGGTGGAGGTCAGTTCCTCCATCGAGGCGGCGGTCTCCTCGAGGTTGGCGGCCTGCTGCTCGGTGCGACGGGCCAGGTCGGCGTTGCCCTCGGAGATCTCGGCGGCGGCGCTGTTGATGCTGCCGGACGCCTGCTGGATACGGCCGACGATGCCGGTCAGGTTGAGCACGGTGGCGTTGGCCGCATCGCGCATCTCCGCTTACACGCCTTCGTAGTGGCCGTCCATGCGCGTGGTCAGGTCGCCGGCGGCGACATCGCGCAGCACCACCGACAACGACTGCAGGCTGGCGTCGGCCGTGCCCATCAGCTGGTTGAGGTTGGCCACCATTTCGCGGAAGCCGTACTCGAAGCCGCTCTCGTCGCCGCGCTGGCTGAAATCGCCACGCACCGCCGCCTGGCTGAGCTTGCCGATCTGGTCGCTGAAGGCCAGCAGGTTGGCCTTGACGCTGTCCATCGCCTGCATGAGCACCGCCTTTTCGCCGGGCAGGCGCGGGAAGTCCTCGCGCAGGTCGCCGCGTGCGTAGTCGGCGGCCATGCGCCCGGCCAGCAGCGCCGCGTTGATGTGCTCGGACAGCTGTGCGTTGATCTGCCCGCCCAGCTTGCGGTACTCGCCTTCCATCGCGGCGGTGTCCAGGCGCACGGAGATGTTGCCCAGCCCGTGCTGGCGGCCCATGTCGTCCATGCCATGGACCAGCGCCTGCAGCGAGTCGCGGGTGGCCTGTACTGCACGCAGCACTTGGCCGACCTCGTCGGCGCCGCCGACCAGGCGCTCGCCCTCGATCCGGCCGGCGGCCAGGTCGCGCGCGGCACCGGCGGCACGCGCCAGCGGCTCGGTCAGGCTGCGGGTGAAGACCACGCCCAGGAACACGCCGGCGATGATGGCCAGGCCCAGCACCACGACCAGCGCGATGCGGGCGCGGTCCGCGGCGGCCTGGGCGTCCACGCGCGCGGCCTCCATCACGGCAGCCTCGCGCTCGAGGTTGGCGGTCACCGCGTCATGCCAGGCGTCCATGGCCGGCAACGCCACGTCGTTGAGGTAGGCCAGGGCCTCCTCGTGCTGTCCCGCCAGGGCCAGGTTCACCACCTCGTTGTTCAGCGGCACGCATCGCGTGCCGCGCCGATGGCCGCGACAAGACGCTGGCCGTCCTCGCGCGCCGGCATCGCGGCGAGCTGGTCGTACGTGGCCACGAAGTGCTCGCGGGTGGCGCGCAGGGCCTCGAGCGCCGCCTGCTGCTGCGCCTCGTCGCGCGCCAGCAGGACCTGCTGCAGCTCGATGTAGATCTCGTTGGCCACGGCGTCGAGCACCCCGGACAGGCGGGTCTTGGTGGCGCGCTCGACGGCGATGCCGTCCAGGTGGCCTTCCAGTCGGGACAGGGACACCGCGGATACCACGGCGATGGCGGCCATCAGCAACAACAACAGGCCGAAGCCGGCGAACATGCGCTTGCCGACCGTGAATCGTTGCAGGAATTCGTTCATGGCTCTCGGGGGAGAAGGGCCGGCTGTCCGTACGGACACGCCGTGGCCAGGCCACGACACCGGTGTGCGAGGGGGAAAAGTGGATTGCCAGCGGCAGCGCACCCGCGCGGGGGCGAAGGCGCGATGCGGGCATGGCACCGGGTTATCGGCGGCACGCCGGAGCGGTTGAGCGCCAGACCCGCGTCTACGCCTAATGGTTAAGGCGCCGCGCTAACGTACGCCGCATTCCTTGCGCGGCATCGCGGTTGTGATGTGAGCTGTGCCGCGGCAGGACTGTTGCCGGCCAGGTGATGGCGACCCGGCCGCACGCCCGCAGGCGACTCCGCCGGCATGCGTCCGTAGCGGACACGCCTTGCGCCGGCAGGCGACAATGCGCGCTGCACTGCGCCCGTTCCCTGTTCCCGATGTCCACGCCCCACGACCACACGCCCGCCGACGACCCGCGCCCGCAACCGCCCGAGCCACCGCTGCCGGCGGAGTGCTGCGAGAGCGGCTGCCCGATCTGCGTGTATGACCTCCACGCGGAGGCGATGGACGAGTACCGCCAGGCACTGGCCGCCTGGCAGGCACGCCACCCCGGCGAGGCCTGAGCCCTCAGCCGGCGTCCGGCAGCTGCGGCACCCGGGTCGGACGGCCCAGCGGATCCAGCGCGATCATCACGAACTGTCCGCGCGTGCACAGCTTGCGTTCGCCGGTCAGCAGGTTCTCGGTGACGACCTCGACCTCCACGTTCATAGAGCTGCGCCCGACCTTCACCAGGCGCGCGATGACCTCGACCAGGTCGCCCTTGTGGATCGGCTGGTTGAAGTCCACCTGCTCGGAACGGGCCGTCACCACCGTGGTGCGCGCGTAGCGCGAGGCGGCGATGAAGGAGGCCATGTCCATCCACGCCAGCGCCTGGCCGCCGAACAGCGTGCCGAGGTGGTTGGTGTGGTCGGGGAAGACCATGTTCAGCAGGCGCGCCTCGGTCGGGCGCGCTTCGGCTTCGGCGAGTTCGGACATCAGCGGGACCTCGGCGGGGGAATGGTCCCGATCATCCCCCATCCGCCGGCGCGCGGAAATGCAGGGCCGCCGCCGCCGCGATCTGGGCCGGTGACTGGAACCCCGCCAGGCGCTCGCGTTCGCTGCCATCGCGGTACAGCACCAGGGTGGGCGTCTGGCGCAGTCCCATGGCACGGAAGAAGGCCTCACCGAGGTCTTCCAGCCTGGCTTTGAGCAGCACCGTGCCGCGCGCGGCGGGGGTACCGCCGAAGCGCTCCAGCGCCATGCCCAGCATGGTGCAGCCGGGGCAGTTGTCCTTGTGGAAGTCCACCAGCACCCGCGGATGGGCGGCGACGATGGCCGCGATGTCGTCAGGGCTGGATGCGTGCAGGGTGTGCATTGGGCAGGTTCCCGGGTCGGGGTGGGTGGAGCGGCGCGGCGCCGGCCAGGTCGAGGACCCGTCGGGTCCAGTCGCGTACCGCGAGCGCATCGCCATGGCCATGGGGCATCTGTTCGATCTCCAGCCGCGGGAAGGCGCTGCCGAAGAACGCAGCCATGCGCCGTACCGCGCCGCAGTAGTAGTCCTCGCCCCACTGGGTTTCGCCGGTGCCGAACACCGCCACGTTGGCGGGCTTGCCCACGGTCTGGACCAGCGCGGCGATCAGCGCCTTCATCTCCGCCGGGGTGCGCCCGGCGTTGTCGGTCCAGCTGCCCAGCAGGTAGAGGTCGTGACACGGATCACCCGCGTCGGCCAGCGCATGCAGGCCGGCTTCGATCCAGCTGACCGCATGGCCACGGGCCTCGCAATGCCCGCGCACCTGGCGGGCGAGTTCGCGGGTGTTGCCGCTCAGCGACGAGAAGGCGATCAGGACGCGCATGCGGGGCCGTGGGGGTGGCTGGTGATCCTGGGAAGGCGGCGCGGATTGACCGCGCCGGTCGTGGATGGGACCGATCCCGCCATCGCATCCGCCACACGGGCACCCTTGCGCATCAGAGGTCGTCGAAGCCGTTGTCGACATTGGTCTTCTTGTACGAGGCGTTGCGCATCTCGAAGAAGTCGGTCTTGGTCTCGGTGAAGTTGTCCGCGTAGGCGCGGATCCACGGCATCACGTTGTCGGTGGTTTCCGGGTACAGCGACTCGATGCCGAGCATGCCGGCCATCTTGTTGGCGCGGTACTTCACGTAGCGGACCATCGCGTCCACGTCGATGCCGTCGATCCCGTCCAGCACCTCGCCGGTCCACTGCATCTCCAGCTCCACCGCGTGGGCGAAGGCCTGGTGGACGTAGGCGGTCAGTTCCTCGCCCTGCAGCCGCGGGTTCTCGCCGACGATGGCGCGGATCACCTCGCTGATGAACTTGGTGTGGGCCAGCTCGTCGCGGTTGATGAAGCTGATGATCTTGCCGGTGCCGGCCATGCGGTTCTGGCGCACCAGGTTGTAGAAGAAGGCAAAGCCCGAGTAGAAGTTGATGCCCTCCAGGATCGAGGACTGGATCAGGGCGCGCACGAGGGTCTCGGCGGTCTTCTCGCGCATGAAGTCCTCGTAGGAGGCCATGATCGGCGCGTTGCGGCGCAGGATGGTCGGATGCGTGCGCGCGATCTCGAACACGCGGTTCTGGTTGGCCAGGTCGGTGATCGAGGCCAGCACGTAGCTGTAGCTCTCGTTGTGGATCACTTCCTGCTGGCCGATGATCGCCGCGTTGGCGTGCGCGGCCGGGTCGGTGATGTACTCGGCCACGTTGTAGATGAAGCGGGTCTGCGGCGAATCCAGGGTCGCCAGCAGGCCAATGATCGAGTCGTAGGCATTCTTCTCGCGCGCGGAGAGCTCGCCGTACTGGCGTGCGTCACCCTTCATGTCGACCTCGTCCGGGATCCAGAAGTTGGTCGAGAGCTCCTTGTAGGCCCGGTAGAACGACGGGTACGGGATGTCGTTCCAGTTGAGGATGCCGGAGGTGGCGCCGTTGATGATCCCGGTGGAGCGGTTGGGATGGCGCGGCTCGAGGATGCGGATGCGATCCAGGGGCGTGGAGGTGCTCGGCGGTGCCGCTGCGATGTCGTTCATTGGGGTCTCCCTCCGGTCACTTTCCGTGCCGGGGTCTTTCTGGAGGAAAGCCCCCCTGGGTCAGGGGGGCGCGCCCAAGGCGCGGGGGGGTGGGGTGAGTTAGCCGGGGG